>CAYNCR010000162.1:0-6718 GCA_964395575.1 uncultured Desulfohalobiaceae bacterium | reverse complement strand
CCTGGGAGGCAGCTTGGGAGTCGATAACGTAGGCCTTTTCCTCGGATTCGTCGAAACCGAACACCTCGGGGCAGATCTCCACACAACTCTCGCAGCCTATGCATTCGTCCTGATCGATAATGACTTCCGCCATAGCAGGCTCCTCCTTTGGGTGTGTTCCACAACTCGTTTTGTTTTGCAGCTCAAAGGGAACATCCTTTGACCCCTGTGGCCTGGAACAAGCCCGGAAAGGGATTTCTCCCTTTCCGGACTCTCAACGACTTTATCCTACCACAGTCTTCGTAGAATTTCCAGTTGTCACGAACGCGACCACAGCGATCCACGGGGGATTAGGCATTCGCCTCGCTGCCCAGGATCGCCTGCAAGTCCTCGTCCGGAGTGGAGATGGGCTTGATGTTGAAGTTGTCCACCAGAACCTGCAAAACGTTGGGGCTGACAAATGCCGGCAGCGCGGGACCGAGCCTGATATCCGTAATCCCCAGGTAGAGCAGGGAATAGAGGATGGCGCAGGCCTTTTGCTCGTACCAGGACAGAACCATGGACAGCGGGAGATCGTTTACCCCCACTCCGAAGGCGTCGGCCAGGGCCTGGGCGATTTTCACCGCGGAGTAGGCGTCGTTGCACTGCCCCACGTCCAGAAGCCTCGGAATGTCGCCGATGGTGCCCAGATCCTTGTCAAAGAAGCGGAACTTGCCGCAGGCCAGGGTCAGAATCACGCTGTCCTGAGGGGCCTTCTCCACGAATTCGGTGTAGTAGTTGCGCTCAGGCTTGGCCCCGTCGCAGCCGCCGACGAGGAAAAAGTGCCTGATGGAGCCGTTCTTGACCGCGTCCACCACCTGATTCGCGACATTCATGACCGCGTTGTGGCCGAATCCGACATTGACCGTACCCTTGTCCTCGTCCTGGGTGAAGCCCTCCATGGCCAGGGCCTTGTCGATCACCGGCTTGAAGTTCTTGTCCTCGATGTGCTGCACCCCAGGCCATCCCGCCTCACCTGTGGTGAAGATGCGGTCCATGTACGCGTCCTTGGGCTTTTGCAGGCAGTTGGTGGTCATGAGGATCGGGCCGGGGAACTCGGCGAACTCCTTCTGCTGGTTCTGCCAGGCCGTGCCGTAGTGCCCGTAGAAGTGGGGATACTTCTTCAGCTCGGGATATCCGTGGCTGGGCAGCATCTCGCCGTGGGTATAGATATTGATGCCCATATCCTTGGTCTGCTCCAGCAGGAGCTCCAGATCGCGGAGATCGTGCCCGGAGATGAGGATGGCCTTGCCCTGTTTGTGCCCCAGGGGCACCTGAGTGGGCTCGGGATGGCCGTAACGACTCGTATGGCCCACATTCAGAAGCTCCATCGCACGCAGATTGATGCGCCCGCACTCCAGGACCATGTTCACCCAGTCGTCCAGGGAAAGGTCCTGCCGCAGGGTCGAAGCCAGCCCCTTCTGGATGAAGGCGTAGACCTCGTCGTCCTCCTGTCCCAGGATCCTGGCGTGTTCCGCATAGGAGGCCTCTCCCTTGATCCCGTAGACCAAAGCCTCCTTCAGGGACTTGATGTCCTCATTGGGCTCGGGGTCCTGGAGCACGCCATGCTCCTTACCCTGTTCGATCATCCCTTCCAGGGTCGAGGCGGGCTGGAACGTGGCCGGCCCTTCAGGGAACTCCACTCCGGAGCCGGCCTCGCTCAGGCCGATGGCCTGCTTGGCCTTCTCCCACAGGGAGACGTTCTTCTCTCCTGCTTCCTTGACGCGCTGCTTCAGACGCTCGCGGTGCTCCACCGCCTTGTTCACATAGTCCTGGAACCGCTCCGGGTCAAAGTTAACATTGGTCAGCGTGGCGAACGTGGCCTCGCAGATAAAGGCGTCGGTATCCCGATCGGAAACGCCCATCTCCCGGGCCTGAACACCAACCTGGGAGAGCCCCTTGAGAAGGTAGACCAGAAGATCCTGCAATGCGGCCACATCGGGCTGCTTGCCGCATACGCCCACCTTGGTGCAGCCTTCGCCCTTGGCTGTCTGTTCGCACTGATAGCAAAACATGTCCATACCATCTCTCCTATGGGTTTATTGTTTCCCGTCGCTCCCCGGGTGACAGGCCGGATCCGTTCCCGGCCGTCCGCTGCGGGAGCTCGCCAGGTATCAGACCTGAACAGCCGAGTCCGAGGCGCCCAGGATTTCCTGGCCCAGACGGATCCCGCTCGCGGTGAGGCAGGATTTTTCCAGGAGGCTCTTGAGTTGCTCCGGATCCGAATCGCCGGATTCCTCCTGCTGTTCCTGCAGGTTCACGATGCGATCCGCGTCATAGACCGCCTTGAACTCCGCGCTCTCCTCGGTGCCGGGGTGATGATGGCGGCCCACTATGTCGCAGACCCTGTCCACCAGCTCCGGCTCCGTACCCAGGGCCTCCAGGATCCTGCGGGCCATTGGCGGCCCCTCCTGATGCTGGTTTTCAGGGGAAGCGCTCCCGTATTTCCGCTCCGCCTCGACAATGCCGATGTCGTGCAGATAGGCGGAGATGATCACCACCGCCATGTCCGCGTTCTCCTCTTTGCCGATCCGCTCCGCGTACTCCGCCACTCGAGTTGCGTGACGGATGCGCCTGTGGTCCTCGCCAAAAGTCCGGCGCATGCCCATGGCCACCTTCTCCTTGAGCAGCTCTCGCTGTTTGGCCGCGATCTCGGGCGGGAGCGAGCCCAGGCACTGCTCCGCGAACTGGCAGTAGGAGGCGCACCCGAAATCCATCTCCGGATTGACGAAGCGGTGGCCGCAGGAGGGGCAGTTCCGGGCGGTATCGTCCTTGAAGAATTCCACCTCCGCACCGCACTGCGGACAGTGGGCCTCAAAGATGGCTCCGGGCTTCCAGAATCGCGAATCCTGTCCGGGACATTTCATTGCCTTTCCTCCTTATGCATCTGGCCTGCAGAATATCCCAGCGATGTCTTATTTTCTTTGACCCAAATCAAATCCGGGCCAGCCCCAGAAAGGCGGCGTGCAGGCTGACCACGAGGCAAACAAACCCGATCCGTGCCGTTTCCCGCGAGGAAAGCCTCGGAAAGTGATATCCGATAGCCTCCTCCGGGCACCGGGCCACGCAGTCCCCGCACAGGGTGCAGGTCAGTCCCGGACGACCTTTTGCCAGATCGGTCCGCCCCAGGGCGCTGTAGCGGCAGGCCCTGGCGCAGGCCCCGCAAAGCGTGCAGCTTTCCCCGATCCGGATCCGCCAGGGGCTCAGCTTGCCCAGGACATCCGCCACAAGGCCAATGGGACAGATTACTGTACAGTGTACCATTGTTGAAAATCTGCGCGCCAGGGTCAACATCACTCCCACGCCAACAATTCCAAACCCCAGACCGGTGAAGACCGCGATCACGGGGGGAACGCCGTAGGCCCGGAAGACAAGGGGCAGGACCACGGCCAAACCGAGAATCGCGGCACGCACGCCGTGAGTGGCCCATTTGGGCAATTGGACCGGTACTTTCTCGGCACGCCGCGAAAGGCGGTCCTCCCAGGCGCCGAGATAGCAGAGGTGACTGCACCAGGCCGGCCCCACCAGGGCCACGGTTGCGAGAAAGAGCAGGGGCATGAACAGGCCCTCGCCGCGATAGATCGGTCCGGCCACGATCAGGGCGGGCACCGGGAGATGGAGCTCGCCGCTCATGAGAAAGAGCTCGGCCCCGGCAAGCCCCAGAACAAGCTGCAGGAAAAAGGCGGCGGAAAACAGGGACCAGATCGTGGAGCGCACGCTTTCCGAGCGCCCCGGATCCAGCATGATCCGGATCACCGCCGCTGCATACCCGGACAGCGCGGCGATCTCCATCCAGCCCCACCCCGGCAGCACCCTGTCCGCCAACAGCACGGGCAGGGGCGACGCCTGCCTGGCGGCGACCAGCATGAGCGCGGTCAGGCAAAAACCGGCTGCCGGGGCTATCCATCTTTCAGGAGCGCGCATGAATCGCACGGTTTCTAGAGGGTCTCTTCCTGTTTGACTTCCCCCCCGGGGGGGAGCACGACGTTATTCACCGGCACCTGCGAGCCGGCGTTCTTCCTGGCCTGCTTCACGATGCCCACGAGCCCGGAGCAACACGGCACTTCCATGGAGAGCACGGTCACGCTGTTCACCCCGGCCTGCTCAAAGATGTCCGTGAACTTCTGCACGTACGCCTCTGCATCGTCGAATTTGGGACAGCCGAGCAGCGCCACCTTTCCGGGCAAATAGCGGTTGTGGTAGGCGCTTGTGGCCACCGGTGCGCAATCCGCGGTAACCAACAGATCGGCGTTCTTGAGAAACGGGGCGTGCGGGGGAACCAGCTTGATCTTGACCGGCCAGTGGGACAGGGCCGATTCCCCGGCCTGCTCCCTGGGCACATTGGCCGACTTGCAGGAGGAGAGGTTCTGCAGCTGCGCCGAGGGGCATCCGGACCCCTGCGGCTGCTCCTGGTTCTGGGCCCCCAGCTTCTCCAGCTGCTGCCGGACCGCCTCCTCGTCGAACTCCTCGGCCTCGCGCTCGATCATCTGGATCGCGCCCTGGGGGCACTCGCCCAGGCAGTTGCCCAGGCCGTCGCAGAGCCTGTCCCGGATCAGCTTGGCCTTGCCGTCGATGATCTGGATAGCGCCTTCCTCGCAGGCGGGCACGCACTGGCCGCAGCCGTCGCAAAGGTCCTCGTCGATATGGATGATCTTGCGTTTTTGTGCCATGGTTGCCTCCTTGGCTGGATTGATCCCTGTTCGGGAATCCTTTTTTGTTTCAAGACGGCTCCACCCTACCCCTTTCCCCGGGGCGAGGCTTTGACCCAGGTCAAAAGAGATGGAAATCTTGATGGCTCCGATGACAAACGAATATCCCATCACCGCGTGCGGCCGAAGGCCGCCCGCGTGCGACGAGTCGCCAGCGCCCAAAAAAGGAGAAACGCAGGCTCACACAGGTTGTGTGGAGTTTCGGGAAAACGACCATGACCGTATATAGTATCACACGCTGCAAGGGAATCGAACAGGGTTGCCCCTATTTGATCCCGGAAGTTCCGGATCCGGGAAACGCCCTGGAACGCGTCATCGAGGACTCGGGCTGGCCGGAGATTCTCAACGCAGCCACGGATGGCAACCCCAAGCCGCACCAGCAGGTGCGGATCGTCCTGGCCGGCTGCCCCAACGCCTGCTCCCGGCCCCAGATAGCGGACTTCGGGCTCATTCGAGCCGGGGTTCCGACGATCGATACGGACACCTGCTCCGACTGCGGGGGCTGCGCCGCAACCTGCCCCGAAGGGGCCATCAGCTCGCGAGAGGGAACGCACCGCATCGATCGAGCCAAGTGCCTCTATTGTTTGCGCTGTCGCGGTATTTGTTCGGAAGGGGCTCTGACCTCGGAAAAAACGGGATACCGGATCCTGGTGGGAGGAAGACTGGGCAGGCGCCCCATGCTGGCCAGGGAGCTGCAGGGCGTGTATCCCCTCCGGCAGGGGCTGGACCTGCTCGAGGCCTGTCTGGCCTTCCTGCGGCGCCGTTTCGAACCCGGCATCCGGCTGGGCGATCTGGTCCTGGAGCGCCCCGGGGAGCTGAAGGCGGAGCTCGACGCCGCCTGTCCCGGAGCCGAACCCGGGCCTCCGCGTCCGGGACGCGCTGCGTCAACTCAGGAGCAAGACTAGCTCTCACCATTTTCGCGGAGCCGAGCCACGCTGTTCTCCACCCTCCGGGCGAATTCCGTATACTCCTCGCCCTCGTGGACCAGGGGGGCGCCGATGCGGGCCGAGACACGGCCGGGCCTGGGCAGGCGGGCGTTGTAGGGAAAGGCCTCGAAGAGGCCGCTCAGGGCGAGCGGAACCACCGGCAGGGCCAGCCTCTCCGCGAGCAGGGCCACTCCCGGCCGGAAGGGATAAATCCCACCGTCCGGGGTCATGATCCCCTCGGGGAAGATGAGCGGACAATAGCCGTTGTCCGCCATCTCTCCGGCGTAGCGGAAGGCCCCTTTCAGGCCGCCGGAGGTCACCGGCAGGGGGAAGCCGTTCATCAGGCCGCAGGCCACGGCGTACTGGAACGCGGACCAGGCACGCCGCCAATAGGGATGCCCGGCGGGGAAGAAATGAGCCTGGAAGAACTCCAGCTGCATGGTGGGGGCCAGACGGCGGCGCCATGCGGGGGGCAGGGCGGCAAGCACGGCCAGGGTGTCCAGGTGACTGGCGTGGTTGGCCGCGATGATGATCGGGGGGCGGACATCCCGGAGATGCTCCCGCCCTTGCACGCGAAAGCGGGTGGAGATCCGAAACAATGGCAGCAGGACCGCCTCCTGCGCAGCCGCCCTGCCCCAGCGTAGCGGCGCTCGCCTGGCCCAGCGGGGCGGGGTGTAGGCAAGCTCCCGGGGCATATATCGCTCTGTCTCCTCCTTGCTCCGACCGACGCCGGCTTCTCCCGTCCCCGATCCGGAGCCGGCTTGCGTTGCGCCCTCTCGCAAAGCCTCTTCCAGCCTGTCCACCCGCATGTCCCCCGCGAGAAGGGCAGCATCCGCATCCATGCCGTAGTCGGACTCCAACAGCGAGGACAGCTCCACCAGGTCCAGGGAGGAGAGCCCCAGGTCCCGGGCCAGATCCGTCTCTTCCGTGATGCTCTGTACAGGCAGCCCGGTCAGCCGAGACAGGGACCGCCTGAGAGGAGACGCCCCCGTTTCGCCGGCCTCCCGGGGAGGAGCTTCCTCCGCGCCCTGCTCCACCCACTTGGCCACTTCCCGGCGCAGGACC
>CAYNCR010000161.1:0-6740 GCA_964395575.1 uncultured Desulfohalobiaceae bacterium | reverse complement strand
TCCACCTCAGGCGGTACCAACAAAGCCAAGGTGTATTATGAAACCCAGCGAAGCGTTCCACCCGCCTTCGCCTCGCGGACAATTCCTAATAATTCAATAGGTTAGCCACATTTTCATATAAAAAATCCGGGTCACTCAATAAGCACTTCCATGCAAAATTGAGCATGCATGCATATTTTTGCATGCCAACTTTTGCATGGTAATGCGTTGTATTGAACGGAATGCGCCTCAAAACCGAACAGGATTTGTCTTTCCGCCCCTTTATATCCCCGCATTCAGAGAGTCCATCAGGTCTCCCACTCTTCGAGGTGAACAGCCTCATTTGGCCCGTCATTTGCTTCACAAAAAGTGCCCCCAATCACGACTACCTAAAAAACGGAGACCGGGCATGGATATCTTCCCCATCATGCAGGACAACGGGGTGGAAAACCTCTTTTTCTGTCACGACGCCCCGACCGGCCTCAAGGCGATCATTGCCCTCCACAACACCGCTCTCGGGCCGGCTCTGGGCGGAACCCGCTTTTGGGACTACCCCAACGAAGAGGAAGCGGTTCGCGACGTGGTCCGGCTGGCCCGCGGCATGTCCTATAAATCCGCTGTAGCCGACCTGAATCTCGGCGGAGGCAAGGGCGTGATTATCGGTGATCCCAGCACACTGCGGTCCAGGGAGCTATTCAGGGCCTACGGCCGCTTCATCGAGCGCTTGGGGGGCATGTATATCACTGCCGAGGACGCCGGCACCACGCCCCAGGACATGGATTGGATCGCCGAGGAGACCCGGTGGGTGCTCGGAACCAGCACCACCGGCGGAGACCCGTCCCCGTACACCGCTCGCGGCGTGTATCAGGGGATCAAGGCCGCCCTGGAATTCCTGTACGGCACCCCGGAGCTTAAGGACACGCGCATCGCCGTCCAGGGCACCGGCAATGTGGGCAGCCATCTCTGCCACATGCTCAGCCGGGAAGGAGCCCAGCTCGTTCTCTGCGACCTGGACGAGGACGCCTGCAGCCTGATCTGTGAGCAAACGGGGGGTGAGCAGGTACCCCCGGACCGTATTCACCTGCAGGAATGCGACGTGTTCGCTCCATGCGCCCTCGGAGGAGTCGTCAACGAGAACACCGTGCGCGATCTTGGCTGTCGCATCGTCGCTGGAGGGGCCAACAACGTTCTGGCCTCGAAACACATCGGAGACACTCTCCAGGAGATGGGGGTCGTCTATGTGCCGGACTACGTGATCAACGCCGGCGGTGTCATCTGCGTGGCCCAGCAGCTCAACGGCTTCGATCCGGACAAGGTCGCTGCGAAGGTGGATGCCATCGGCGATACCTGTCGCCGGATCCTCGAGATGGCGCACAAGGAGAACTTACCCACCTATCAAGCTGCGGACGCAATTGCCGAGGAGCGCATGACCAAGGCCGCGACCGATGCGTGATGAAGAGCGCACATCAAGCCCAATTGTCAACGCATGACAGCCCATAGCCTCAAACCCGAACGCCGTGGGAGGAGACGAACATGGCCAACACTCAGGCACAGCACCAGGATCCGGCCATAGGCCAAAACATCAGGTCCCTGCGTCAGGCCATGGGCTACTCCCTGCAGGATCTGGCCGAATACACGGGACTCTCCCGGGCCCTGCTCGCCCAGATCGAGAACGAGCAGGTCTCACCGCCCATCTCCACACTCATCAAGATCGCCAGTGCCCTGCAGACGGACGTAAGCTTCTTCTTCGAGGACAAGGGGCGACGGGAAAAGACCGTTGTGACGCGCAGCGACGAGCGGCTCCTCTCTCCCCGCAGGCAGATCAAGGGCAAGCTCGAGCTGGGGTACACCTACGAGGCCCTGGCCCACAAGAAGGCCTTCAAGAACATGGAGCCCTTCCTGGTGACCTTCGAGCCCAAACCCGCCGAGGATGTGCTCCAGCTGAGCCACGAGGGCGAGGAATTCCATTTCGTCCTCCAGGGCCGGCTGGAATTTTCCGGACCGGAGCAGACCATCGTCCTGGAGCCTGGGGACAGCATCTACTTCGAGTCGGATCAGCTCCACGGCTTCCGCGCCCTGGACGGGGAGCAGGCCCTGGCCCTGGTGGTTGTGACCCACAAATGATCCGCGGAGCAGATCCATGCTACAGATCCGCATACACGGACGGGGCGGCCAGGGAGCGGTCGTCGCCTCCCAGATCCTTTCCTACGCCTTCTTCCTGCAGGGCGGTTATGCCCAGTCCTTTCCCACCTTCGGGGCGGAACGGCGCGGCGCCCCTGTTGCCGCATTCGTGAGGGCCTCGGATCGTTTCATCGACCTGCGCTGTCAGGTCACCCGGCCAACCCACGTCCTGGTCCTCTCCGGCAAGCAGGCGGAAAGCGTGGATGTGACCTCCGGGCTCGAGGAGCAGGGGCTGCTGCTGATCAACAGCCACAAGCAGCCGGAACATTTCCGATTCCTGGAAAACGGGCACACCATCCGGATCGTGGACATTACCGGCATCGCCCTGAGGCACGGCCTGGGCTCGGAAAGCATGCCCATGGTCAACGTGCCCATCCTCGGTGCATTCGCCCGCATTAGCGGCCTGCTCGATCTGCGGAGCCTGGAGAGCTCGCTCCCGCGTTTCGTCCCGGCCAAACTGGAAGAAAACAGGGTCGCCCTGCGCGAAGCCTGGGAAACAGCGGAAAGCCTCGAGCCGGCCGCCCAGTAAAGGAGACCGGACCATGGAAGCAATCGACCAGGAATGTGTCATCGCCCCTGGCGACCTCAGGGAAGCCCCGATCTCGTCGACCACCACCGCGACCAATCTCACCGGGAGCTGGAAGTTCTTCCGGCCCGAGTTCGCGGAGTCCGCATCGCCCTGTGCTGAAGCCTGTCCAATGTCCAACGACATCCGGAGCATCGCCGATCATGTGCATCGCGGCCAGCCGGAAGAGGCCCTGCGGATCCTGCGCCGGACCAATCCCCTTCCCGCTGTCAGTGGCAGGGTCTGTCCCGGCTTTTGCCGTCAGGGCTGCAACAGGGCCGAGCTGGACCAAAGCGTTCTTGTCCCCCGACTGGAGCGCTACCTGGGAGACCTGGGGCTCGACCGCCCCTATTCGGCCCCGGAGTTCATATGTTCGGAGCGGGCTGCGGTGATCGGCAGCGGGCCGGCCGGGATTTCCGCGGCGTACCATCTGGCCCGCCAGGGAATACGGGTTGCCATGTACGAGGAACGTCCCGCCCCGGGGGGAATGCTCGCCTACGGCGTTCCCGAATACAGGCTGCCCAGGGCCATACTCCGCGCGGAGCTGAACAACCTCCTGGCCAGCATGCCCATTGACCTCGAAACCGAGCGGCGCATCACGCCCGAACAGCTGGAGACCCTGCGGCAAGAGCACGACTTTCTCTTCTGCGGGCCCGGACTGTGGGGCACCTCCCTCCCGGGGGAATTCGCCGGCACCCCCCGTGTCCGGCACGGCCTGGAGCTGCTGGAGGCGATCAACAGCGGCCATGAGCCCCAGGAGTCGCGCTTTGTCGTGGTCGGAGGCGGAAACGTGGCCCTGGACACCGCCCGCTGCCTCCGACGCCTGGGCAAGGAGGTCTCCATCGTCTACCGCCGCACCCGCTCCAGAATGCCCGCGTACGCCGAGGAGATCCGCCAGGCCCAGGATGAGGGTGTCCCGGTATTGGAAGAGCGCCTGATCGACAATATGAAGGAAACAGACGATGGGCTCCAGCTCCAGCTCGCCGAGGCCGTGCAGACGGACGGCGGAATCGAGCCCGGCGAGCCCCTGGAGCGTCTAAACACGGACATTGTGGTCCCGGCTGTGGGACAGACCCGGGATACGGTCTTTCCCGAGGATCCTTCCGTCTTTCTGATCGGTGATTACCGGGACGGGGCGGGAAACGTGGCCCGGGCCATGGCCTCCGGCAGGCAGGCCGCGGAGCGGGCCCTGGCTTCCCGCGGCGCGGACACCGATACGCCGGCCTCTTCCCGGGAATCAGAAAATGCAGGGGACAGGGCCGCTCCCTGGGGGATCTGCTTCCTCCAGCCGGAAGAGCCCTGCGAGCCCCCGGAGGTGGCCGCATCGGAGCGGGCGGACGACTTCCGCGAGATCTCCCCAGCCCCGGACTCCGAGGAGGTCGCAGCCCTGGCATCCAGGTGCCTGCAATGCGGCCGCTGCACCGCTTGCGGCCTGTGCTGGTTCTTCTGTCCGGACCTGGCTGTGCAGCTGGGAAGCGGCCCGCAGAGCGTGGCTTTCGACGTGAGCTACTGCAAGGGCTGCGGCATTTGCGCCTCGGTCTGTCCCAGAGGGGTCATCCGCATGCGGGAGGAGGTATAAATGATGGACACCGTGCAAGCACCGTCAGGACAAACCAGAGACATGCTCCTGGGCAGCGACGCCGTGGCATGGGGCGCAAAGCTGTGCCGGCCGGACGTGATCGCTGCCTATCCCATCACCCCGCAGACCCACATCATCGAGACCCTGTCCGGAATGGTGGACGGCGGGGAGCTTTCCAGCGAATACATCAAGGCGGAGTCCGAGATGTCCGCTCTTGCCGCCTGCTATGGAGCGGTCGCATCCGGCAGCCGGAGCTTCACCGCAACCAGCTCCCACGGCCTGGCCCTGATGCACGAGATGCTGCACTGGTTTTCCGGGTCCCGCTTTCCCATGGTCCTGGTCAACGCCAACCGGGCCCTGGGAGCCCCCTGGAACATCTGGACCGACCAGGGCGACAGCCTCTCCCAGCGGGATACCGGATGGCTGCAGATCTACTGCGAAACCGCCCAGGAGGCGCTGGACAACACCATCCTGGCCTACTGGCTCAGCGAGCGGATCATGCTGCCGGTCATGGTCATGATCGACGGCTTCATCCTCTCCCACACCATGGAGCAGCTGATGATCCCGGACCAGGAGAGGGTTGACGCCTTCCTCCCGCAGTACGAGGCGCCCTATCGCCTGGATACGGAGAATCCCTTGAGCTTCGGCGCCGCGGCCACCCCGGACAAGTTCTACGAGCTGCGCAAGGCCCTGGCCAAGACCATGCGGGCCTCGCTGCGGACCCTGGAGCAGGGCTATGCCGCATTCCGGGATCACTTCGGCCGGACCTACGCCAACCTGATCTGGGACGGCCCCGAGGATGCGGACACAGTGCTGCTCTGCAGCGGATCCATAACCGGAACGGTGCGCACGGCGCTCCAGGAGCTGCGCAAGGAAGGCCACAGAACCGCACTGATCAAGCTGAGGCTGGTGCGCCCCTTCCCCAGGGACGAGCTGATGGCCATGCTCTCCGGGGTCCGGCGCCTCATCGTGCTCAACCGTGCGGTCTCCTTCGGCGCCGGAGGCACGCTGACCCAGGAGGTGCGAAGCGCCCTGTTCACCATGCCGGATGCCCCGGCAGTCATCGACGTGATCGCCTCCCTGGGCGGCAGGGAGGTCTTTCCGGAGACGATCCGGGAGCTCGTTCTGGAGGCGGATCAGCTCTCGGAAAGGGAAAGCAACTGGTTCTGATGGGAGAAAGGCTTTCTTAACAGATAGGCAGGCTTGTATCGGAAGAACTTCGAAGGAGGATCCATGCTCTGGAACGTTTCCTATATCGAGCACATGAATCAGGGGCACATGGCCTGCCCTGGCTGCGGGGCGGCCCTGGCCATGCGCCACGCCCTAAAGGCCCTCGGGGAGGACACCATCGTGGTCATCCCGGCCTGCTGCTGGTCCATCCTTGCCGGGATCTTTCCCACGACCTCCCTGTCCGTCCCCCTTCTGCACGTCCCCTTCGCCACTGCCGCAGCCTGCGCCTCCGGGATAAGCCGGGCCCTCAAGGCGCAGGGACGCTCCGAGGCGACGGTCATGGTCTGGGCCGGGGACGGAGGGACCTTCGACATCGGGCTGCAGGCCCTGTCCGGGGCCGCGGACAGGCGGGAGGACATGCTCTTCGTCTGCTACGACAACGAGGCCTACATGAACACCGGAATCCAGCAGTCCTCTGCCACTCCTCCGGGTGCCTGGACCACCACCACGCCGGAGGGCAAGGAGCTGGAGGCCCCCAAGAAGGACCTGTGGGGCATCGTTCGCAGTCACTATCCCGCCTATCTGGCCACTGCCAATCCCGCCTATCCCCAGGACTTCTACGCCAAGTTTCAAAAAGCGCGGGACAAACAGGGATTCCGCTTCCTGCACCTTTTCTCGGTCTGCCCACCGGGCTGGAAGATCGACTCCGGAGATGCCCTGGAGGTGAGCAGACTGGCTGTGGAATCCGACGTCTTTCCCCTTCTGGAAATGGGGGAGGACATGCTGTTGCGCAGGACCTATGAGCCCCGCAACCCCGAACCGGTAGAGAGCTACCTCCGGGCCCAGAAGCGGTTCCGGGGCATGAGCCGGGAGCAAATCGAGGAGCACAAGCGCCGCATCGAGGATCGCAACCGCATGCTTGCCCAGGCCCGGTAAGCATCCTTTTTGGGGAGCAGGGCTTCTCCGCAATGGCAGCGACACGGCCCTTCACGCTATGAACCGCCAAGGCGGATTCAATCCGTCGCGAGCCGCCCCCGGAGCTCCTCCCAGGAGACGAGGTCGAGCTCCTCGCACAGCTCTTCGATCCGTGGAATAAGGGAAAAGGCGAGGGAAGGGTCTGCAAAGCTGGCCGAGCCCACCTGGACCGCATGGGCTCCCACCAGGATAAACTCCAGGACATCCTCCGCGGAGGCAATGCCGCCGACTCCGATGACGGGAATATTCACCGCATTGCAGACCCGATAGACAGCCTGCAGGGCCACCGGC
>CAYNCR010000160.1:3607-6744 GCA_964395575.1 uncultured Desulfohalobiaceae bacterium | reverse complement strand
ACCGGCCTGCCCGTGGCGGAGGACACCTTCGGGGTGCAGATGTTCATCCAGATGGGGATCTCCGCTCCCCTGGCCATGCTGGTCATCTTTCTGCTCATGCTCTACTTCTTCCGCAGCATCCTGCTCATCCTTCCGGCCATGATCGTGGCCCTTATCTCCGTGGTCACCACCATGGGGCTTTTGGTGGTCACTGGCAACACCGTGCACATCATGAGCTCCATGATCCCCATCTTCATCATGCCCATCGCCGTGCTGGATGCGGTACACATATTGAGCGAATTCCACGACCGCTACCAGGAAATCGGGGACAGGAAAGAAACGGTCATCCAGGTCATGCAGGACCTCTTCCGGCCCATGCTCTTCACCTCGCTGACCACCGCCGCGGGATTCGCCTCCCTGGCCCTGACCCCCATTCCGCCGGTCCAGGTCTTCGGCCTCTTCGTGGCCTTCGGCGTGCTCATGGCCTGGATCTGGTCCATCACCTTCATCCCGGCCTTCATCACCTTCATTCCGGAACGGCGGCTGCAGAATCTGGGCCGGGCGGCGAAAAAGGCCCAGAGCACCGGCGGGACACTCTTCGGGCGGATGCTCGTCTCCCTGGGCAACATCACCGCGAACCGGGCCAAGCCCATTCTGGGCGTCACTCTGGTGGTGCTCGTGATCTCCGCGTACGGGATCAGCCAAATCGTGGTCAACGACAATCCCATCAACTGGTTCACCAAGTCCCATCCCATCCGGGTGGCGGACCGGGCGCTCAACGAGCACTTCGGCGGCACCTACATGGCCTATCTGGCCTTTCTGCCCCCTGCGCAGGGCGAGGTGGACACCGAGGCCTACGCGCAAGAGATGCGACAGCGCCTGCGGGAGCGGGCCGAGAGCCTGGAGGGCGAGGTGAGCGGCGCCCCTGAGGTGCTGGAAGAACTGGACAGCGAGGCACAGCGTCTCGCGAGCTCGGCAGAGAGCCCTGAAGAGCTGTTGCAGCAACTGGAGGACTTCGCCTCGAAACAGGCGGAGCAGGCCTCCCTGGAAGCCTCCTTCGCCTGGGACGAGGCCCTGGCCTTCATCGACGAGGAGCGGCAGCGGGACCAGATCTTCAAGCAGCCGGAGACCCTGCGCTACATTTCCGGCCTGCAGGAGTACCTGCGCAGCCTGGATGTTGTGGGCAAGTCCAATTCCCTCTCCGACCTGGTCAAAACGGTGCACCGGGCCCTGCTGGGCCAGGAGTCCGCTTTCAGCATCCCCGATTCTCCGGACGCGGTGGCCCAGACCCTGATCACCTTCCAGAACAGCCACCGGCCCCAAGACCTGTGGCACTTCACCACCAAGGACCACCGACAGGGCGCGATGTGGCTCCAGCTCAAGAGCGGAGACAACAAGGACATGGCGCGGGTGGTTCGGAAAGTCGGGGAGTACACCGAGGAGCACCCCCCGCCCTTCGAGCTGAACAGCGAGTGGTTCGGCCTGACCTACATCAACCTCAAATGGCAGGACAAAATGGTCTCAGGGATGCTCAAAGCCTTCCTGGGCAGCTTCCTGGTGGTGTTGCTTCTGATGATCGTGCTCTTCCGCTCCGGGCTCTGGGGGCTGTTGTGCATGATTCCGCTCACGGTGACCATCGCCCTGATCTACGGGATTATCGGCCTGGTGGGCAAGAGCTACGACATGCCCGTGGCTGTGCTTTCCTCCCTGAGCCTGGGGCTGGCTGTGGACTACGCCATCCATTTCCTGGCCCGGAGCCGGGAGATCCGGAACCGCATGGGCACCTGGACCGAGGCCGTGGGCGACGTCTTCTCCGAGCCGGCCCGGGCCATCAGCCGCAACGTAGTGGTCGTGGGAGCGGGATTTCTGCCCCTGCTCGCGGCCCCCCTGGTGCCCTATCAGACGGTGGGCGCGCTCATCGCTTCCATCCTGGTCGCCGCGGGAGCGGCCTCACTGCTCATCCTGCCCGCGGTGATCCGCCTGCTGGAGCCCTGGCTCTTTCCCGAGAACAGACCGCGCCGGCTGCTCTGCTTCTGCGGTACCTGTTTCCTGACCGCCGCCACCGGAACCGCCCTGATCCTAGTCAATATCGGCCAGTTCCTGGAGGCGAGCTGGACCAGCCTGACCTGGATCGGAATAGCCGCCTTCGCCGTATTCCTGGCGCTGTGCTGGCTCAACTCCAAGAGGCAGAGCTGCGTGGTGGAATAACCCGACAAATAAGGAGAGAAAAATATGCGCGCGCAACTGATTAAGGCAACGGGGCTCGCCCTTCTGGGGCTCATGCTCGCCTGCGGGGCGGCCACGGCCCAGAGCGGGGACCTCACAGCAGAAGAAATCGTGGAGAAGGCGGACTATGTCTCCTACTACCAGGGCGAGGACGGCCGGGCCCAGGTGACCATGACCATCACCGACTCCCAGGGGAGCGAACGCAACAGGGAGTTCACCATTCTACGCAAGGACCTGGAGGAGAAGTCCGAGGGGCGGATCACGGACCAGCGCTTCTACGTATTCTTTCACCGCCCGGCCGACGTGCGCAAGATGGTCTTCATGGTCTGGAAGCACACCGCGGTGGACCAGACGGACGACCGCTGGCTCTATCTCCCGGCCATGGATCTGGTCAAGCGTATTGCCGCCGGGGACAAGCGCACCAGCTTCGTGGGCTCCAACTTCTTCTACGAGGACGTCTCCGGACGGAACATGAACCTGGACCGGCACGAGCTCGCGGACACAACGGACACGTACTACGTGATCAAGAGCACCCCCAAGAATCCGGAGCAGGTGGAGTTCTCCTCCTACAAGACCTGGATCCACAAGGACACCTTCCTCCCGGTGCAGACCGTGTACTGGGACAAGAACCGGGACAAGTACCGCGAATACAAGGTCCTGGAGGTGGACACCATCCAGGGCTACACCACGGTGACCAAGTCCAGGATGGAGAATCTGCGGGACGGCAGCCAGACAGTGATCGATTACGAAAACGTGACCTACGACGTGGGCATCCCCAAGGACATCTTCAGCGAGCGCTATCTGCGCCAGCCTCCCACGCAGTATCTGCGCTAGGTGCTCTGGAGAGGCTTTGATCCGGACTGCCCACCCTAAAGGAGATCGACCCTGTGCGGACAGCAATGCTCATTTTAGCCTGCCTCGTCCTCGCGCTC
>CAYNCR010000160.1:1465-3597 GCA_964395575.1 uncultured Desulfohalobiaceae bacterium | reverse complement strand
ACTGACTATCCGCAAGGAGAGCCACGCCGTGCCAAGGAAAGTGATCATCGCCGCCTGCCTCGTCTTCATGGTGGCCATCGGACCGGCAATGGGACAGGAGCCTTCCCTGCCCCAGGGGCTGGGGGAGAAGGAGAAATCGGCTGACAGCCAGGAAGACCCTTCCCTCCCCAGCGGACTGGGAGGAGATGAGGAGCAGAAGGAGGGAGACGGGCCCGCCCTTCCCAGCGGCCTGGGGAGTGAGACCGAGGAAGAGGATGCCGAGCCGGAAAAAGAAGAGGGTTGGCTCGGCAGGGACGGCAGGCTCCCCTTCCAGCTGGCCGGGTTCTGGGACACTCGGGCTGGAAGCCGACTGCAGGACGATCCGCACCAGAAGCAGGTCTCCCTGGCGGAAACCCGCCTGCAGCTGGAGGCGTCGAAATACTGGCAGGGCGCGGATTTCGTCCTCAAGAGCGACTTCCTGGCGGACGCGGCCGCGGAGGACCGCGGCCTGGACCTGCGCCGCGGCGAGGGGCCCATCGACCTCCGCTCCGCCTATGTCTCCTTTAGCCCCCTGCCAGCGCTGGACCTCAAGGTGGGTCGCCAGGTGCTCACCTGGGGCACGGGGGATCAGCTCTTTATCAACGACATGTTCCCCAAGGACTGGGAATCTTTTTTCGTGGGCAGGGACACGGAATACCTCAAGGCCCCGAGCAACGCGGCCAGGGCCTCCCTGTTCCTGGACGCGTTCAACCTGGATCTGGTCTACACCCCCCGCTTCAATCCGGACCGCTATATCGACGGGCAGCGGATCTCCTACTACAACCCCCTTTTGGGCCGGACCGCCGGGCGCGACGACACATTGTCCGCGGACCTCCCGAGTGACTGGTTTGGCGACGACGAAATGGCCCTGCGCCTGTACAGAAACGTCTCTGGAGTGGAGCTCGCCGCGTATGCCTACGACGGGTACTGGAAGAGCCCGGGCGGCTTCAGCTTCGTGGACCGGGAAGCCCTCTTCCCCGATCTCTCCGTGTACGGGGCGAGCGCGAGGGGTAGCTGGGGCCCGGGCATCGGCAACGTGGAAGTAGGTTACTACGACTCGAAGGAGGACCAGGATGGCGACGATCCGGAAATCAAGAACAGCCAGCTGCGTTTCCTGGCGGGGTACGAGCTGGAGCTGCTGAAGAACTTCACCGTGGGGGGCCAGTACTATCTGGAGCGCATGCTGGACTACGAGGCGTACAAGGACAGTCTTCCGCCTGGGAGCAACAAAGCGGACGAGAACCGCCACGTGCTCACCCTGCGCCTGACCAGGCTCTACTGGATGCAGACCCTGGAGCTGTCCCTGTTCACCTTCTACTCCCCCTCGGACGAGGACGCCTATCTCCGGCCCAAAGCCACCTACGACCTCACGGACCAATGGCGTCTCGAGGTGGGAGGCAACCTCTTCTACGGGGAGGAGAACCACACCTTCTTCGGCCAGTTCCAGGACAACACCAACGCCTATGCGGGGGTGCGCTACAGCTTCTAGGCCAACAAACTGAAGCAACAGGCTCAATTTGTTCTCAAAAAAATAAACCGCCAAGACGCCAAGGGCGCCAAGGAAGAAATTTCCCTTTGCCGCCTGCCCCGTTAAACGCGAAGCCTGTTTAACAGGGGGGTTACGGCAAAGGGAAAGGCTTGGCCTTTGCGAGCCCAGCATATTCCCTTGGTGCTCAATTTGGCGTTCCTGGTGCCATGACGATTCAAAAAGGACCATGACCGAAATATAATTCCATTGATCTTCATCGTGCGCTGTTTCGCAAGCCTGTGTCTTTGCTTGTATCAGTTGTCAATTGAGCTCTATGAAACAATTGGAGATGCTGGGTAGGATACATTCAGCTTGTTGCAAGTGAAGAGACGTCTTGACATACTCGATAACGGCACCTAGAATAACATCATTCTCGCATTCATGTTACACAGTGCTTTTTTTCGTGAATGCCAGGTTCTTTGATCGGCACTCAGGTGCGCCTCTCCGCTCTCTGAGAGGAGGCGGAGAAGGCGCTGAAAAGGGAACCCGGTGCGAATCCGGGACGGGCCCGCCGCTGTGATCGGGGACGAACGCCGCAAGATGCCACTCTTCGTATACGAGGGGGAAGGCGCGGCCCGTAGAATGA
>CAYNCR010000160.1:0-1455 GCA_964395575.1 uncultured Desulfohalobiaceae bacterium | reverse complement strand
TCCTGGCTAACTTTTTGGCAGTTGCAACAGTCTGTTCTTGGAGTGGGTGAAGGGCAAGTAGATTGATCCGAGAGTCAGAAGACCTGCCTGAGTGACTGTTCGGGACGCCGCTTTCGTGGCCGAAGCGCGTCCTGGAGCGTACGCGGTGGATAAAAACGGGATATCCCCGGGTCGAGCCCTATCGATCCGGGGATTTTTTTGTTTCGGCACGGAGCTTTTTCGCAATCCGGCCTTCAAGCCAAACAGAAAAGGAGGTCCGCCATGAAACCCACCAAGCTGTCCCTGTCTTTCGCCCTATTCTGCGCTTTCATGCTGCTCGCCGCACCGTCCTGGGGCCACGGCGACGGAGGGCACGAGCACGAACACGGACACAAGCACGGAGACAAGATGCACAACGCCAAGGAGGGAATTCTCCTGGTCACTTTCGGAACCAGTTCCCCCGAAGCCAGAGGAGCACTGGACAACATCGACGCCATCGTGAACAAGGCCTATCCGGACACTCCGATCCGCTGGGCCTACACCTCCAAAATGATCCGCAGGAAGCTGGCCAGGGAAGAGGGCGAGCAACTCAAATCCACGGCCCAGGCCCTGGCTGCAATGCAGGACGGCTTCACCCATGTAGCGGTGCAGTCCCTGCACGTCATCCCCGGCTCCGAGTTCCACGATCTGCGGTCCGTGGTGCAGGGTTTCCGGGATATGAACAGCGGCTTGAAAAAGATCACCCTAGGTAGCCCCCTTCTGGCTGAACCCGAAAGCCTGGAACGGGTCAAGGAGGCCATGCTGAAAAATATTCCCGCAGAAAGGAAGCAGGAGGAAGCGGTGATCTTTCTGGGCCACGGCAGCGCTCATCCCAGCAACGCCTTTTATCCGGCCATGGCCTATATCTTCCGGCAGGCGGATCCCCTGGTCTTCATGAGCACCGTGCACGAGGCCGCGCCCAGGCTGGAGCCCGTTCTGGACGAACTGAAGCAAAAGAACACGGACACGGTCCACCTCATGCCCTTCATGTCCGTGGCCGGAGATCACGCCAGCAACGACATGGCCGGAAGCGGCGAGGGCTCCCTGAAATCCCGGCTGGAGGCCGAGGATTTCCAGGTAAAGACCGTCATGAAGGGCATGGCGGAATACGACAACGTGGTCGGAGTCTGGCTGAGCCATCTGGACCAGGCCATGGCTCGGTTGAAGCATGATGAGCATGCTGACCGGGACAAGCACGAGGAAGGTCACAATTAGCCTCCCGACTGGTAGTCAGCAATGCCGGCAGGACCGAAGACGATTTCGGGCACCCGGCTCGGCCCTTATCATATCTTGAGCTCCACCTGCACAGCACGATGAAGTGCCTGCACTTATCCGACTGAGACCGGCTGCGGGACGAGGCGTCGCGCCTCGTCCCCCGGCCGGAAGCCGGGACGACACGCCGTCCCGGCTCCGGGCCGTGCATGCTCCTTCTCCTTC
>CAYNCR010000159.1:6546-6750 GCA_964395575.1 uncultured Desulfohalobiaceae bacterium | reverse complement strand
CGCAGGCCGGGCCGCCGAGCTCGGTCCAGGCGGTCTCCACCCGCCGGCGCAGGGAGATGCGCTGCCTCCCGCGCACCGCCTGTTCCAGAACGGGCAAAAGGCGCTGAACGCGTTGTCTCCCTTCAGAAGTCAAGCCTTCCCGGATGCGGAAGTCGCGCAGGCAGTCCAGGATGGTCCGGTCCCCGGTTTCCCCGGCCAGGACGT
>CAYNCR010000159.1:0-6536 GCA_964395575.1 uncultured Desulfohalobiaceae bacterium | reverse complement strand
CACGTGGAAGGGAAAGTCGGTCTCCAGGAGCTGGAAGAAGCCTTCCGCCTCGTTCAGATCCGTCCGGCTCGCGGCGCAGGCCGGGCCGCCGAGCTCGGTCCAGGCGGTCTCCACCCGCCGGCGCAGGGAAATGCGCTGCCTCCGGCCGACGGCCCGCTCCAGGACGTGCAGGATCCGTTCCACGCGTTGTCTCCCTTCGCGGGTCAAGCCGTCCAGGAGGCGGGAATCGCGCAGGCTATCCAGGATGGTCCGGTCTCCGGTTTCCCCGGCCAGGACGTGCAGGTCCGCCAGACACAGCCCGCACCAGGGCGCCCGGAGGAGGCTGAGCCAGCTCAGGCGGTCTCCCGGATGGGTCAGGGCCTTGGTCAGGCTGACCAGGTCCGAGACCACGGGGCGCTCCCGGAGGGTCTCGATCTCCACGGCCCGATAGGCCAGCCCCTTTTCCCTGAGCCGGGGCAGGATCCGGCGCAGATGACTGCGGCTGCGGACCAGCACGGCGGTGGTGCCCTCCGGGTTGCTCTCCCGCTCCCGGGAGGCGATTGTCGCGACGAGCTCCGCCTCGTCCGGTTTCTGCCCCTCCGCAAGAGGATGCACCGTGACACCCTCCTCCGGGGAGGGAGCACCCAGCCCAGTGGACGGGCTGTAGGCGATGCGTCCGGAGACCTCGTCCTCCTCTTCAGCCGAGGCGGGCATGACCCGGGAAAAGGTATCGTTGATCCAGTCCACGACATTGGGGCTGGAGCGGAAGTTGGCCTCCAGGGAGAGGAACTCGGGCCGGATATGGCCCAAACCCCGGTCCCGGGCCCGGAGAAAGAGCCCCACTTCCGCGTCCCGGAAGAGATAGATGGATTGCATGGGATCGCCCACCGCGAAGAGGGTGCGTCCGTCATCCGGCTGCCAGCCCGCGGTGAGGCGCTGCAGCAGCTCAAACTGGGAGATGCTCGTGTCCTGGAACTCGTCGATGAGGATGTGGCTCAGCCGATAGTCCAGGGCCAGGGTGAGGTCCGTGGGATCTTCGGGCTCGCCCAGGGCCTGCAGGGCGCGCAGGCCGATCTCCTGGAAGTCCACCTCCCCCTTGGAGCGGAAGACGAGCTGGAGCTGGGCCGCGGCCAGCTTGAGGATCTGCAGCAGGGCCTGCAGAATGGACCACTGCTCTTCGGAGTAGGCCGGTTCCGGGAGACAGCGCACTTCCTGCAGGAGGTCGCGGATGCGGGGATGACGACCCAGCTCCTCCAGGAGCCGGTTGAAGGATTCCTTGCCCTTCTGCCGGGCTTGTCCCTCCTCGGCGCTCCCGGCATTGGACGGGGCGGGGAAGCCGATATTTTTGCTCGCGGACTTGCGCCACTGTCCCTGCTTGGTCAAGAGCAGCTCCGCCAGCCCCAGCCAGGGCCCGAGGTCCGACTCGTCCCCGGAAAAGGGATCCCTGCCGGCGGCCAGGGCGGCGATGGGCGATTCCGGGTCCTCCTCTGCGAGGTTGTTTCCCGCATATGCGGCCACCTCGCGAAGCTCCTCCCGCAGCTCAAAAGGGAAGGCCCGGCGGCAGGCCGCCACACCTTCGCGGACGGCGTCGGCCAGAGCGCGCTCCAGCCCCTCCCTGTCGGCTTCAGCGGATCCCGTTCCCGCGACGTGTCTGAGCCACTGATCCCTCTTGCCCAGCATCGCGGCGATCAGCCGGGCGATCCGCTCCAGGTCGTTGTCCAGGTGGCGCACCAGGGCGGACACGGACTCGGACCAGCTTTGGCCCGAATCCAGCTCCTCCAGGGTTTCCCGGGCCGCCTGGAGGGAGAGCTCCTCGGGGTTGCCCGCTATATCCGGCTGGTACCCGAACTGGGACAGCACGGGCATCTGTCGGACCAGCCCGGCGCAGAGGGAGTCGATGGTCTGCACCTTGAGCCGCGTGCTTCCCACGAGGAGATCCCATCCCATTTCCCGGTCCCGCTGCAGGGCCCTGCCGGCCAGCTCAAGGGTGAGCCGCTGGTGGGGCTCTTGTGCGATTTCGCCCCGGCTGGCCCGGACCAGGGCCTGGTGGATCCGCTGACGCATCTCCGCGGCCGCCTTGCGGGTGAAGGTTATGGCCAGGATCTCCTCGGGCTGCTCCACTAGGGGCAGGAGCGCGAGATAGCGCTGGATCAACAGTTCCGTCTTGCCCGATCCCGCGGGGGCCTGGACCAGGAAGGAGCGGGCAGGGTCCAGGGCGCGGTCGCGCCTGTCCTGATCCGTCACCTGCTGGCTCATTCCTCTTCCTCCCTGTGCGGTGCCGGGCCGTGGTGCTCCAGGATGCGGCACAGAGGCCCGATGTCACAGTCCCGGCAGGTGGCCTCGCCATCGCGGGGAGCGGCGACAGCGTATCCCTGCCGGATCTCCCGGGCCAGGGCCTGAAGCCTCTCCCGCCAGTCCGCGAGCAGCTGCTCCCAGGTCTGCGTGTCGGATTGCTCTTGGGAGTGGGGCAGGACCTTGGTTCCGGGCAACTCGGCCTCGGGGGCGGTCACGCCCTGAAAGCGGCATCTGCCGGTGCTCACCCGGGCCACTGCGGCAGCGAGCACCGGCTCATCGGATGCGAGGCTATAGAGGGGAATCTGGGGCTCGCCGGGCCGCTCCCGGAACCATTCTCCGACCCTGTGCTCTCCCGTCTTGTAGTCGATGACCGCGACTCCCAGATCCGGGAGGCTGTCGATTCGGTCCGCTATCGTCCTCAGCCGCAAGCCGGCCAGGGACACGGATTGCCTTTGTTCGCGGCTTCGCACCCGGAAAGGGGGACGTTGTTTTTCTAGCTCGAGCCACTCGCGCAGCAGCTCCTGCAGGCGCTCCACCTCCAACGCGGCGAACCTGCGGGAGAAGGGCCAGGGCAGGAGCCCGCGCATTTCCTCCACAGCGCGCTCCGCGCTATCGCGGGTCAGCCGGTTGAGCTCCGCTTCACCCCGGGCCAGGAGACTGTCCCGGTCTCCGAGCTCCTGCCAGATCCGGTTGAGGGCGGAGTGGACCATCATTCCCCTGGAGGTCGGCGCGAGCCCGATCTCGGGGTCTTCCACGCCTTCCGCGCCGAGCCGGTGCCTGGCAAAGGCCCGAAAGGGGCACAGAGCCTGGGATCGAAGGAGACCCGTACCGCCCGGGGCGTGCTCGCCCTCCTCGAGCCCCGGAGCGGTCCGATCGGTTATGCGCTCAGTTCGAGCGCTTTGCAGACACGCCTGGAGATGCTCCCATTTGGGGCTTATTGCGCGGTCCTGGTCCTGGAAAACCTCCATCGAGGGCAGCAGCGGGCTGGGGAAGAGCTCGGTGTCCCCTTCCTGTCGCGGATAGCTGAGTCGAATCCGGTCCGCGCTCCCCAGCAGCCGCCGGGTGACCCTGCGGCAGAAGGCCAGCTCCCGTTCCGGGCTGCAGCGCGGGACTCCGTGGCTGCGCTGCAGCTGCAGGGGCAGAAAGGGGTTGGGTCGTGCGGGTGTGGGCCAGCTCCCCTCGTCCAGACCCAGGATCCAGAGCCGGTCCATTGCGATCCCCGTGGCCTCCAATACGCCGAGAATCTGGACCGGGGCCTCTCCCTGTTCGGGCTGGAAGGGCGTTTCCCCGAGAATTCGGGAAAACAGGGCAAGGGCTCGTTCCAGGGACAGGGAACGGGAGACCGGGCCCAGGGAGGCCAGCTCTTCCAGGGCCTCCACCCATGCCCCGCGGCACTGGTATTCCGGGCTGCTCAGGCTCTGCTCCCCGGGCCATCCCGCGGCCTCGAGCAGCTCCTGGAAGGAGGCGGCCCATTCCGCGGGGGACTGCTTGCGGGGCAGTTCCTCCACTCTGGAGGAAAGGGCCTGCAGACCCTGGAGCAGGACGGGGCAGGGCGAGGGATCGCCGCTGCAGGCGTGGATGAGGTCCCGGAGGTCGAGCCTGGTGGCGCGGCGCTGCCGCAGGTCCGCGTCGAGCCGGGAACGGGCCGTGAGCTCGGATTCCGCTCCAGTGAGAAAAGGAGAGAGAATCAGGCCGCTCGCCTCGCGCCAGTCCAGGGATCCTCGGGCCAGCTCCAGGAGGCTCAGGCCGGCCCGGACCAGAGGGTATTCGGACAGGGGCCGGCCCAGGGATATGTTGTACAGCCGCTGCTCGGGATCCTGTCCCTGATGCCGTGGATGGAGCACATCCCGGAAGATGCGGTCCGCTATGTCCCTGATCCCGGACAAATCCGGAGCCACGATCCCGATCCGCTGGCTTGGATCGCGTTCCAGCTCGTTCCTGGCCCAGACAGCGGCAGCGGTGATTTCCTCCGTCCTGTCCGGGTAGGCGGTGATGTCGGCTACTCCGGCTCTCTCCGCCGTCTCCGTGCTCAACACAGAACAGCCCGCGCGCTGCAGGGCGTGGAAAAGCTCCATCTGCTGCGGGGTGTGCTCGTCGAAGCCGCAGAGGATGATTTCCTGCGGCGGGGAGAGGCGTTCCTCGTCCAGGAGCCGGATGATCCGGTCCGGAATCCTAGAGTGGTCCAGCCAGGAGCCGGCCTCGCACTCCGCGTCGAAGTCCCTGGCCCAGACGGTGAAGGCCCGGGTGTCCTGGTCCTGCTCAAAAGCCTCCAGCTCGGGCCAGGAGATACGCCACTCGCAGCAAAGGGCAAAGGCCTGAGCGGCGGATTGGGCGGCAGGCGGGATGCGCAGGAGGCTCCCGGCGAGGTCCGAGCGGCTCAATACGTCCTCCCAGAGCATCAGCTCCTGGAACCGGGACAGGGGTATGGGCTCGCTTTCCCCGGACCGGGGGTCCACGGAGTCCAGAAGATCCTGCGCCCATCCGGTGAAGGGCTGAATCCGGGGAGTGATGAAAACCGCATTGCCCAGCTCCTGCTGGCGTCGGGCGTAGGTGTGCAGGAAGAAGCGGGCCAGGCGCTGGTTGACGGTAACAAGCGCCGAGCCCTCCCGGAGCCGGTCCAGGGCCGTATCTTCATCAATGAGCTCGAATGCGGACATGAGGCTTCGCGTCCTTTCGGGCCAGGTTCTGAGGTTAAGGTTTTGAAATTCGAATATCGAAATACGAAATTCGGATCTTCCGACATCCGACATCCGACGTCCGACATCCGACATCCGACGTCCGATCTCCGACACACCGACTCACTGATACACCGGCAGCTCGGAGTTAACCTCGATCCGTTCCAGGTCGATGCTCACGTCGTAGCACAGCGCACGCACTCCGGCGGATACGGCGCGGTCGAGCCATCGGGAGTATTCGGGATCGATGTCCCGGGCGGGAAGGAAGCATTCAGCGTCCGTGCGCTGGACCAGGAAGAGCACCGCGGCCCGGTACCCGGATTGGGCCAGGGCGATCAGCTCCTGCAGGTGACGGGTTCCCCGTTTGCTAACAGCGTCCGGGAAGGAGGCCTCACCGTCGCGAACCAGGGTGCAGTTCTTGACCTCGAGAAAAAAGGAGGGGCCGCCGTCGGATGGTTCCAGCCTGAAGTCCAGGCGGGTTTTGGCATTGAGCTTGACCTCCGGCCTGCTCCTGACATATTCTCCAAAGTTTCTTATTTTCCGCGTTTCGATCCCTTCGCGGACGATGGCGTTGGTCCGCGCGGTGTTGACTCCGACCAGGGATGTGTTCGTCCGGGTGAGCTCCCAGGTGAAGCGGTGCTTGCGTCCGGGGTCATCATGTTCGGAGAGAAAGATGCGGGAGCCGTGCTCGGAGCAGCCGAGCATCCGCCCCGTGTTGGGGCAGTAGGCGGTCACACGGGTGCCGTCGTCGAGGTCGGCCTCTGCGACGAAACGGTTCCGGCGGTGAACAAGACGGGCCGGGGTGAGCGGAGGCAGCTTCATGGTGGGATCCAGAACACTTTTTGCGATCAGGGAAATGCGTGCATGAACAAGACAATCCAGATCCTGGACAGGGATCAAATGAACAGCTCCCTGGAGCGGCTGGCCTTTGAGGTGCTGGAGCAGCATCTGCGGCACTTCGATCTTGCCCTTGTGGGCATTCAGCGCAGGGGAGTTCATTTGGCCCGAAGAATTCAGGCCCATCTGCAGCACCGACTGGGCGAGGAGGTGCCGCTGGGCAAGCTGGACATCAATCTCTACCGGGACGACTGGACCCGGATCAAGAGCCAGCCCCGCATCAACAGCACGGATATCGGCTTTTCCGTGGACGGCCGCAACATCCTCCTCGTGGATGACGTCATCTTCACCGGCCGCACCACCAGGGCCGGGCTGGAAGCTGTCCTGGATTTTGGCCGACCGGAGCGGGTGGAGCTGTTGACGCTCATCGACCGGGGGCACCGCGAGTTGCCCATCCACCCGGACTATACCGGGAAGCGGGTCAATACGGCCCGCCGGGAGCAGGTGGACGTCATGGTCCGCGAGCTGGATGAGCGGGACGAGGTGCTTTTGACCGCCAAATCCGGGGACGAGGAAGAGTAGCAGGGCGCCCGATTACCCTTCAAAGGCGTGTTGCGCCGATAAGCCCAGAATCCGCCGCAGGATAACCACACCCCGGTGAAACAGAAGGTTCACCGGGGTGATTTCGGTTATGCCTTTTTGTATGAAAATGTGTACAAGGTGTTGAATTGTTGAGGAATTGTCCGCGAG
>CAYNCR010000158.1:0-6764 GCA_964395575.1 uncultured Desulfohalobiaceae bacterium | reverse complement strand
CAGGCGGTACCAACAAAGCCAAGGTGTATTATGAAACCCAGCGAAGCGCTCCAACCGCCTTCGCCTCGCGACAATTCTCCCAATAAATCAGCAAGTTAAACGCATTTTCATACAAAACTTACTGGGTCATTGAACAATCTGTTTTCAAAGGGTCTTTTCTACCCTGCCCTTTGATACCCAACTTGCTGCCCAACAAGAAAAAAAAGGGGTCAGCCCTCAAGCTGACCCCCGGCTGATGAGAGCCGGCGAGGGGACTTGAACCCCTGGCCTACTGATTACGAATCAGTTGCTCTGCCACTGAGCTACGCCGGCTTGCGTCGCACTCGACTTGATTAGCAGGGTGACCGATGTTCGTCAAGAATTCCTTCTCGGCCTCGGATTCATTGTGGGGCAAAACCTCACTTTGAAATGACTTCCTCCATACAACCCTCATTCCCGGGCCGAACCGGGCACAACCAAGCATGAAAATGTCGCGAGGCGAAGGCGGGGGACGCTGAAGCGCAGGTTTCCTCATGGGTTTCACATGATGGGATACGCAACGCCTCATCGAAGCCCACTCAATGCGTCCCTGACCATTTGAGCCGTTCCGCTTTTTGACTCTATATACAGTGACCCCGGAACCGATAACCCTGTGAAGGATCGCCCGGCATGGAGCTTCCTCGCTTCGCGACATTTCTCAAGGACGTGATCAAGGAGGCTGGCCAGGTCAGCCTCCATCTTTTCAAGATCATGATCCCCATTCTCATAGGGGTGAAGATCCTGCAGGAGGCCGGGCTCATCACCTATTTGGCCATGCCCCTTGATCCGGTCATGCGGATCATGGGCCTGCCCGGAGAGACAGGGCTCGTCTGGGCCACTGCCATGGTCAACAACCTGTACAGCGCGATCATCGTCTTTCTCTCCCTGTCCGAGTCCATGCAGCTGAGCGTGGCCCAGGTGACCGTCCTGTCCACTGTCATGCTCGTGGCCCACGGCCTGCCCATTGAGGTCAAGATCGCCCAGTCCGCCGGCACCCGCTTTCTGTTCCAGGCCCTTACCCGTATTGGAGGGGGCTTCGTATTGGGCTGGGTCCTACACCTGATTTACTCCCTCACCGGAACACTGCAGCAGACCAACACCATTTTCTGGCAGGGAGATGTCCCGGCCCAGCCACCCCCGATTCCGATGTGGGCCGTGGGCCAGGTCAAGAATCTGGCCCTTATCTTCTGCATCATCCTGGTGCTCGTGGCTCTCATGCGCATCATGCACAAACTGCGCATCGTGGACGGCCTGACCTGGGTCCTTCGGCCGGTGCTCCGTTTCCTGGGCATCGGCAGGGAGGCGGCCACCTTGACCATCATCGGAATGGTCATGGGCCTGACCTACGGCGGCGGATTGATCATCCAGGAATCCAGGTCCGGAACCGTGGAAGCCCGGGACGTGTTCGCCTCCCTGACCCTGATGGGGCTCACCCACAGCCTGATCGAGGACACCCTGCTCCTCACCATGATCGGAGCACACCTCTCCGGCATTCTCTGGGCGAGGCTCCTGTTCTCCCTGTTGGTTGTGGCCGGGCTGGTTCGGCTTTTGCCCCTGCTTCCCGGGGGGGTGGTCCATCACGCCCTCTTCGCGAAAGAAGGCGAGCCATCCGCGGACAGAGGGGCCTAACCCGCCGCTGAGCACTTCCGTTTGCCTTGCGAAAGCCGGATTTCCTCGATGTGTTGGGCTCCAGTTCACAGAGCATTGTCCCAAGCCAACACTCCGAGCCCGTTTCTTCACTTGACCGCCCGAGCCCCTCCGAGACACCTTTCAGCTCCATATTTGAGGCAGGACCCGGTTATCAGGATAATGGGCACGGCGAAGACGACCCGAATTCCCGGGACAGGACCCACGGGATTGAGGTGGGCCGGCAGCCTTGGAATCTCCGGGATGGTCGGATATAAGCCACGAAAGGGATCAGCGGTGCAAGGGTTATGGCCAGGAGGACGAAGGGGTCGGCCGCAACGACTTTCTGGACAAGTGGGTTTCTTTGCCATTAAAATAGGGATGATTGCAGGAATCAACACCGAACAAAGGTCAAAGCCTGTATGAAGAGCGAAAAGCAAAAGCCATTAAAAGGCTATGTATGGAGCAGCATCCTTTTGATGTCCGGCATATTCGGCCTGCATATTCTTCTCGTGATCGGCCTGGTCCTTTTGGTCATCATTTTTCAGGGCTTTTTGGAGTACACCCTGTGGATATTCCTGGGTGGCATCGCACTGATTCTTTGCTCCGGATTCTGGATCTGGTCCAGGCTCAAGAAAAGGAAGGAAAGCATGGGGGATACCCTCAACAACCCCACCTTCCAGGGCAGGGACGTCGAGGTGAGTTTTATGGGAGGGGCTGTCAATCTGAGACTCGGTGCCCGGAACACCCCTCGGAAGGGGCACGAAGCCTTGCAGGGCGGCGAAGGCCCAAACAACCTCCCGGAGCTGGAGGACAGGGATACTGTTCGGGTCCGAGAGCTCAAAGAGCTGAGCCGGTTGATGGAGAAGGGGGTGATTACTGAAGAGGAATACCAGAGCGCGAAAAAACGATTGTTAAGCGATTGATCCGGCCCGTATTCCAGTGCCCATCAGTGTATTATTCTTCTATCCCTGCCCAGTCCATTTCCGGATCCCGGGCTGATTGCGGACAGCCCAACAAACCCCTGTTCGGACCAGATCCTGCTGTCTGGAATCATTCCGGTCATGGTTCACTCCCGAAATCCTTCCCTTTTGACGGGATCTTAATCCGGAAAAACAGAACTCCGGTGTAATCGTGGCGCTTGAGATAGCCCAGGAAGTCCTCCCGCACCACCCTTTCCTTTTCGCTTGAGGCATGCGCCAGATCGCTGCCATTCAGAACAATGCCCTCGTGGGTCATACCCAACCCCAGGGGAAAATACGTGCGCCTGACGAACCCCACCCCCGCAACAGCCGGCAGGTTCTCCACCACTTCCGGCACTCTTTCTGACGGGATATACTTGATAGTCACCTCTCTCTCCCAGTCGAGATTGATGAGCCGTCCCCGCTGCGGATGATCCCGGTTCAAGAGCACCTCCTCCCTTTTTATCGCATCGCCTCCCACCTCTTCAGTTATCTCTTTGAAATATCGCGAAATAGCGTTCCGATAGCTCGAAAAGTGGAGCCTGTTTTGATAGGAGACCTCTCCGGGGGGATAATAGTGGATTTTTTGCATGGCTTCCCGGGGGGTTGTATCTATTGCGTTCATCCTGGCCGCAATCGTGAGCACGAACGTGGTGCAATCAAACACGTCTTCCCGGTAGATCCTTTCTCCATCGCCCTCTCCCAACGGGCCCTTGCGGTACGGAGCTCCCATGAATTCACGGACAAGGCTTTCCACGCTCTCCGTGCCTTGATCTCGTGCCTTTTCCGGATTCGCCTCGCTCTTCAAGTCCGGGAAAAAGGGCATGCTCACAAAAAGCAGCACCCCGACAAGAATCGCTCGAACCATTCCTTTCATGGTCTGCCTCTTATTCATTGCTCGGTTCCGGATCTTCAAGGTCCTGCCCGGCATGCCCTCTGCCTCGCATTCCTGTACATCGGGCAACCCGAAAAAAGGCCCCGCCCAAAAGGGCGGGGCCACCAATCATGTGTTCCTTCTATGAGAGCGCTGATCTCAACGTGCTGCGTGGCCTCAAAATGAAAGCCTTCATGGAAGCTCAGAAAAATTCAGTGTTGAGCCTCTCTCCCATTGCGCTTGTGATCCTTGACCCCTGTCTGATGGAGAACTTTCAACAGGCTGCTATGCATTCTTGCGTTTCTTCCAGAGCTGAATCTCCTGCATCTTCTTCTTGCGCTGTCGAGACAGGGCCTTTGCCACAAGGGACTGATTCTTTTTAAAGCCCCACTTTTCCTTGTACTCCTGAGGAGTCAGGCCATGTTGAGACAGGTGTCGCTTGGAAAGGATCTTGAAGGACTTGCCGCACTCAAGGCAAATAACCGATTTCTCCCGGATTGCCTTCTTGGGATCCACAGCCGGCTCCTGTTGACCGTGACCATGCTCCCCTTCGGAATGGGCTTCCACGTTTCGGAGCCTGTCGGCAACAGACTGCACCATGGAAGTAATTTCGTCCTCAGTCATGTTTCGGACGCCGGCCTGGGCCTTTACGACATCAAGTGCTTCCTTAACGTATTCATCCATAATTTCTCTCCTCCAAATAAAGATGTTTATTAATCATTTTAAAGATAATAACATATCAATCTATTTTGTAAATACGCTTTCTATAATTTTTTGCCACAAGGATTGGAATGGATTTGACTCTCTCCAAGACAGGCAGGATAGTTCGCAACCGTCCTTCAGACAAGTATTTTGCGTGCTGATACTCGGAGAGCCAGGGAGACCAACTACAGCTGATTACCAGATCGGTGAGCCATTGACTCATCCCCAATTTCCAAAGCGGATATGGAATTCAGGTTGATCACTGTTTTGGCGGCTCAAGATGGACCATTCCGACTACAGCTTGCATATCCTCAACGACAAGCGTGCAGGCGTGCTGTCCTTGGATATTCGGGTGGCGTCTTCCGGCGAAAAGACACTTCTGCAAAGGATTGACTTATTGAATCCACCTGCAATTCAACACAGACTGCTCAATAAAACCGGTTGATTTCTGGACCCGATTTGTTTAGCCCTGGAATAAGGGCTAAGATTGTTCGAAACAATGAGCTACCGGCCCAGAACAACGCATTCAATTCTGAGAAAACAGCACAAGGAGGTCAATTATGGGATTTGCGCTGTCCGACATGCAATTGAAGACTTCAGCTTTCGAAAACAGGGGCAGGATACCCGATAAGCACACAGGTGTCGGCAAGGATGTCTCCCCGCCGCTGGAATGGACGCATGTTCCGGAAGGGACCCGCTCTTTCGCGGTCATCTGCCACGATCCGGATGCCCCCTTGGTCTTGCCCGGGACTTACGGATTCGTGCACTGGGTCCTCTACAACATCCCCGGATCCGTAACCAGTCTTCCGGAAGGGACGCAGGACTTCACCAAGGGCGTCAACGACATGAAAAATGAAGGCTACAACGGGCCCAATCCACCCGGCGGTCACGGGGTGCATCACTATTTCTGGTGGCTGCTGGCCCTGAACAGGGAGCTCAACCTGGAGGCCGGGCTCACCCAGTGGCAGCTTCTCGAGCGTATTGAACCCTATCTGATAGGGATGAATCGTATCGTTGGCATATACGAAAAGTAATCCGGATTCATGCATGCGTTCCCGGGGCGCCCCGCAAAGGCCGCTCAAATAAGCCCCACAAGAGAGACGCATCCAGAAACCGGGGCAGATCGGTTGCACCTGCCCCGGTTTTTTTGGGGGTTCATCCAGATGAAGCACAATGGTTCAGATTCTTGATGAACCATCTAGGCCCGCACCCGAAAGCACCACATTTTTGACGCACATCACGGGTTGCTGCGCATCCGTTGCCACTCCGGCTATTCCACCTTCATTGCCAGACAGATCCCGTCCTTTTCCGGTGAGTGTCCAGGCAAATAGCTCAAAAGCTGCACTGACTGCCATGAGGGATCATTGTATACGACGCTGTTGAGCTCCTCGGCTTGGGGAAAGCTTGTATTGTCCACCACCAACAGCCCTTTTGGACGGAGAACGCGCCGGCATTGTTCCAGGGCCGGCTCATAGTCCTCCTTGTCGATATCCAGAAAAGCCAGATCAAAGCTCTGATCCGCATGATCATGCAGCGTTTCCACCGCTTCCCCCTCGAGAACCTGAACGTGATTGTCCACTCCGTCCCGGCGGAAATTGGCCCGGGCCCGCTCTGCAAGCTCCGGGCTCGATTCCAGGGTCACAAGAGTGCCCTGGAGCTCTGCACAGGCCCTGGCCAAGTACAATCCGGAGTAGCCCGTCGCCGTGCCCAGCTCGAGAATATTGCGCGATCCGGAGCAAAGCGCTAGCAACTGCAACAAGCTCCCCACAACAGGACCAATGATGGGAATATGTTCCCTGCGGGCTTCCTCTTCCAGCTCCAGAAGCAGCTCATCTCTCGCAGGGACCAGGCCCGCAAAATACTCCTCGGAGAAATGGCCGGTATCGGTCATGGCAATCGCCTCCCTTTTTTAGGTCACCCAGAACCTTGTAAACGGAAAGGGTCGCATCATTCCGGAGCACCCATGCCACGTATCGGGTCGCAATCAGGGAAGGGCAGCTGGCGAACACGATAGATCATTCCGTGTCATCGGGCTTATTGGTCCAATGTATGATTACCTTGCGCTTACCCCATTCCATAGCCTTCTCACGGTCCTTCCCCATGAAGATATCGATCTTCTTTTCCCAGCGCTTGTTCATCTTGTCCCGTACCACATAGGTGCCTTCCAGCCCCTCGATGCGGACCTCGGTTTCGTGATCCAGCCCCATGTCGATCAGATCGCGGGATACTGCAATCGCCTTCATGCCAGGCTCCAGCTGATCTCCCCAAGCCGCGAGCCCCACATTACCCTTCTTGGTCTCGGCTTCGGCCATGGTGTAGGCGGTCGCCGTCACCTCCAGGGACTGCTTGCCCTCATTTTGGCCACAGGCAATCATCACCACGAGTAGGGCCCCAAGACAGGCCCAACAGACAAACCCTTTCATAATCAGCTCCTTTGCAGATCTTGTCTATGATATCAATATGACCACTCTGGTTCTTCCATACAACCCTCACTCCCGGGCCGCCCCGAGCACAACTAAGCATGAAAATGTCGCGAGGCGAAGGCGGGTGGAGCGCTTCGCCTCGCGGCAATTGCCCAACAA
>CAYNCR010000157.1:0-6805 GCA_964395575.1 uncultured Desulfohalobiaceae bacterium | reverse complement strand
AGGAAATACGCTCCGAGTTCGAGGAAAAGCTTGCGCAGGGCCCAGTGGTCGTCGAGGCCCCGCCCGGGAGCGGCAAGTCCACCAAGCTCCCGCTGTGGTGCGGGGAAACCGGGCGCACACTCGTGGTGGAGCCCCGGCGCCTGCCCTGCCGCTCCCTGGCCGAGTTCGTGGCCCGTTGCGAGGGCACCGAGCCCGGAGGCCGCATCGGGTATGCCATCCGCTTCCAGAGCCGCTACAGCGAAGACAGCCGCATAATCTTCGCCACTCCCGGAGTGGCCCTGCGCTGGTTCGCCACGGACGGATTCGCCGCATTCGACACGGTCATCCTGGACGAGTTCCACGAGCGGCGCTGGGACACCGATCTCCTGGCCGCGCTCTTGCGTGAGGGAAACAAGCGCCTGGTCCTCACCTCGGCCACCGTGGAGGGACGCCGCCTGGCCCGCTACTTGGGCGGAAGCCGCATCCTTGCCCAAGGCAAGCTCTTTGAAGTCACGGTCCAGTACACCGAACAGAGCTCCCTGCCCCGGACCAAGGATCTGGACAAACGGGCGGCGGATGCCGCAGTCAAGGCCCTGGAGCGCTCCGAGGGCGGGGATGTGCTTGTCTTCCTTCCCGGCAAGGGAGAAATCCAGGCTGTGCAGTCCAGGCTTGCGAACAAGCGCGTGCGCGCGGAAGCCATCCCCCTGCACGCCTCTGTGGATCGGGCCACTCAGGACAAGGCCCTGAACCCCGAGGGAAGCCCCCGCATCATCCTGGCTACCAACGTGGCCGAGACCTCCCTGACCCTTCCCGGTGTCCGGGTAGTGGTGGACAGCGGGTTGGAACGCCGCACCCACTATCGCAACGGCCGCACCGTGCTTGCCCTGTCCGCAATTTCCCAGGCCGCGGCGGACCAGCGCTCCGGCCGGGCCGGACGCCTCGGCCCGGGGCTGTGCCTGCGCCTCTGGGGCAGGGCAGCCCGGCTGGAACCCTACACTCCGCCGGAAGTGGTTCGCGAGGACCCGGCCGAGTTTGTCCTTGCAGCCGCGGCCTGCGGCAGGCGCATCCGGGATATGGTCTGTCCCGATCCCATCCCGGAGCACTCTCTGGATGCGGCAGTGAGCCGATTGCGCAGCATGGGCGCCCTGGACGGAAACGGCGATATCACCGAGCACGGCAGGGCCCTTTTCCGGCTCCCGCTGGACTCGCAACTGGCCCACCTCATCGCCGCCGCTTCGGGAGAACGGACGCAGACGGACATTGTGGACCTGGCAGCCGCGCTCACTGCGCAGGGCCAGATTCTTCTTCCCAACCAGTCGGACAAGGGCCGGGAAGAGCTCGCGCATTTCGCGCCGGAACCCTGCGATGCCTGCACCCTGATCCGCCTTGTGCGCGCGGACCCGCCCAAGGCGATTCAGGTGAACAAAAACGCCCTCCTCGAGGCCAGACGCACTGCGGAACAGATCCGGCAAAGCCTTGGAATTGCCCCAGCGAGGGAGAAGACGCCGGACAGGAACGAGCTGGTGCGCCAGATTCTTCTCGCCGATCCGAAGCTCGCGTTCGTGCGCCGCATCAAGCGGGACTTCTCCCTGGGCAACGGCAGCGAGGAAGTCGAGGTGGGCGGAGGCACCCGCATGCAGCAAAGCCACGCCGCTGCCATCGTCCTGGATCGGCACAGCATTCCCGGCAAGGGAACGACCAGGACGCTCACCATAGCCACCTGCCTGACCCCGGTCACTTTCGCCGAGCTTTCCCGCGCCGGTTTGGGCGAGATTGTGCGCAGGGATCCCTACTGGCGGGACCAGCGCATCCAGCAGACCGTGGAGCGCGTCTATGCCGGGAGGGTCATCGACTCCTGGCAGGAGGAGCCCCGGGGACGCGAGCTCTGCGCGGCGGTCGCAGAGCTCGTGGACAAGGGCGAGCTGTGGCCGGAGACCGGGGGCCGCCTGCGCCGGGACATCGAGGCCTGGAACCTTTATCTCAGGCTCGGGTTCGCCAGTGGTAAGCAGGTAAACATGCGGGACTGGCTCGAGGAGCGCCTCGCGGAAATCGAGCTGGAGACGAGCGAGGACCTGGAGGTCCTGGAGCCGGAGGATCTTCGCTTTGAGGGTGTTCCGGAATGGGAGCGGGCGGAGTTTGACCGCCACTATCCCAGGCACCTGAGCCTGGCCAACCTCGAGGTGGACGTGGAATATGAGCCCGCTCTCGGACGCATCACCCTGGTCAAAACCTCGGGCATCCGCAAGGCGCCCCCGCAGCGCTGGGAGCTTCCTGCCTGGGGACGCGGATGGGAGGTCCGCTTCAGGGCGGGGAGCAGGGTGGTCCCCATCAGCTAGTATTTGGACGTGCTTGGCAAACCTCGTGGGCCCAGAGGAATTTCGGTCCCGCCGTCTGCCGATCTATCCATTCACTCACCGATCCACTGAAGAGCCGATTCACCGAAACACCGTCCCTTGCCCCGCCGCTATTATTTTGCTCCAATAAGGGGGGATGCTTGCCATTCCCATTGGCTCGAACACTATGCCCCCTCAATCAAGGAGCCCTTGCATGCGATTCACCTTAAAGGACGACGCAACCCAGGAGGGGCCCACCCTGGTCTGCCCAGCCTGCGGCATTCCACCCAGACAGGAGGACACCTATCGCCCCACTTCGGGGAGGATGGAGTGTCGGCTGGTCTGCGACTCCTGCGACAACGCGGTCAAGATCCGGTGTTCCTGGAAGCCCGAGAGCAAGAGCTGGGATGTGGAGCAGGGAGAGGAGCCGGAATAACCTGCCCGGCGACCCTGCCCGGAATTCCGGGCCTGGATTCAGGTTTTGACGATAGGCGACAGGAGGGAGGAAGCATGCGCTGCGCTGTCTTTCTGACCACAGCCCTGTTCCTGACAGCTACGCTCCTTCTGGCGGGCGGCCCGATCACGGGCCCGGAGCGCGCGTCTGCACAAGATGGAGTCGAGCTGCCGGAGATCGAGCCCGGAGAGCCGGGATCGCTCTCGGATCTGTTGTACAAGCGCCGCTCGGTGCGGCGCTTCGGCTCGGGACCAATCCATCTGGAAGAGGCGGCGCGGCTTCTCTTCGCGGCACAGGGCATCACCCGCAAGGACCGCTTCCGGACGGTGCCTTCGGCCGGGGCCCTGTATCCATTGGAGATCTATCTCACCGCTGGGAATGTGGAGGGGCTCAGCCCCGGGGTGTATCGCTACCGTCCCCAGGAGCACGACCTTGTCCGCGTACAGAAGGGGGACAAGCGCGAGGCCATCGCCCGCGCGGCGGTGGGCCAGATGTGGATCGCCGAGGCGCAGGCCGTGCTCGTAGTGGGAGCCGTCTTTGAGCGCACGACGTCGAAATATTCCAATCACGGCAGGCGCTACGTGCACATGGAGGCGGGATGCGCCGCGCAGAGCGTGAGTCTGCAGGTTGCGGATCTGGGGCTGGGAACGACGGTGGTCGGGGCCTTTCACGAAGACCGTATCGCCGGCCTCATCGGGGCCAAGGACGATGTGACCCCGCTTTTGCTCATGCCGGTGGGAAAGCTGCCTTAACCGTTCACCGTTCTGGGTTCAGCGTTCCCCGTTCACCGTTCAGACGTTCTGGGTTCCCAGTTCTGCGTTTTCTAGCTTCGTGCTTCATGAGGAGTGCCGTGCGAGGCGTGTATCAGCGTTTCGATGAAGCATCTTCCGTCTTCCGTTCTCTGATCTCCGACTTCCGACCTCTGATCTCCGACTTCTGATCTCCGACACACCGACCCACTGACCCACTGATTCATCGATCTCCCGAAACAACCAGCTCGCCGTTCTGCAGGCGGGCTATGGCGTCCTCCAGCTCCTGCATCTCCTGCATGAGGGCCTCGCTGTGCTCCTGCAGACGGCTGTAGGTCTGGTTGAGCTCGTTCACGTCCTCATCGGAGCTGGTGTACGTCGCGGGATCGGAGAGCCTGGCCTCGGTGTCGCTCAACTTGGTCAGCACCTCCTCCAGCTCGCTCTCCAGCTCGGCATAGCGTTCCTTGCGCGGCTGAAGCGCCCTGTGGATGGTGTTGCGGCGCTCCGCTTCCCTGCGCTTGCGTTCCTTGTCCCGGTCCTTTTTTCCAGTATCCGCGCTTTGCTTCTCTTGCTCCCCCCCTCCATTCTCGCGCATGGAGAGATTTCCGATATCTCCGTACACGGCGTGCAGCCCGTCTGAACGGAGCATCCACAGCTCGCTCACTCCCTCCTGGAGCAGATAGCGATCGTGGGCCACGGTGAGCACGGTGCCCTCAAAGTCCTTGATCGCCTGAATCAGGGCCTGTCTGCTCTCCAGATCCAGATTGTTCGTGGGCTCGTCCAGAATGAGGAAGTTTCCGCCGGAGATGAAGACCCAGGCCAAAAGGAGCCGGGTCCGCTCGCCTCCGCTGAGGGTGGCGACGCGGCTCTGCCAGAACCGCTCCCCGAGCATGAACATGCCCAGGGCGGAGCGCATCTCTTCCTCGGTGCGGCGGTTGTCGCACATGCGCCGCATCTCGCCGAGGACCGTGCCCTCCTCGTTGAGCAGGTCGGTCATGTGCTGGGCGAAATAGGCCGGCTTGACTCCGCTGCCGAGGCGCACCTCACCACGGGTCGGGGAAAGCTCGCCCCGGATCAGCTTGAGCAGGGTACTCTTGCCGCACCCGTTCTGCCCCAGCAGCCCCACTTTCTGGCCCCTGTGCAGAGTGAAGGAGATGCCTGCCCACAACGGGCTCCCCGGCTCGAAACCGAATTCCAGCTCCGAGGCGCTCAACACGATGTCCCCGCTTCGCTGGGGCGCTTTCCAGGAAAAGCTCAGGCTTTTCGGATCCGGCGGCTCATGAAGCTTGGCCTTCTCCTCTTCCAGGGCCTGGATCTGCTTGAGGCGGCTCTGGGCCAGGGAGGCCTTGGAGGCCTTGGCCCGGAAGCGGTCCACGAACTGCTGCTTGTGCTGGATCTGGTGATCCAGCTTCTCCTTGCGGCGACGGGTGGCCTTGGCGGCCTCCTCCCGCCACTGCAGGAAGGCGGTATAATTGCCCCGAAACAGGGTGGGACGGGAATCCTCGCCGATATACAGGAGCCGGTTGCCGATGCGGTCCAGAAAGTAGCGCTCGTGGGCCACGAAAACCACGATCCCCTTGAAGGAGGCGATGAAGCGCTCCAGCCACTCCAGGGCTTCCAGATCGAGATGGTTGGTGGGTTCGTCCAGAAGCAGGACGTCCGAGCCGCGGACCAGGGCCTTGGCCAGCTTGGCCCGCTCCCGCCAGCCTCCGCTCAGGCGCTGCAGGGGCTCTTCCTGGGCCGCCTCGTCGAATCCCAGCCCCTGCAGGATGGAGCGGGCGCGGGTCTCGGGATGGTATCCGTAGGAGGACTCCAGGGTGGCCTGTTCCTCCGCCAGCCGGGTCAGGGCCTCCCTGTCGTCGTCCTGCTGGGCCCTTTGCCAGCGAGTCCAGAAGTCGCTCCAGGAGGGGAGTGCCTCCAGAACCCAGCTTATCAGGGACATCTCCAGGTGCGAGGCGGCGATGTCCTGCACGCAATGGGCCACCCCCAGGTTGGCGGGCTCGATTTCCACCCTCCCCGAGTCCGGGGAATCCTCGCCACTGATGATGCGGAGCAGGGTGCTCTTGCCGCTGCCGTTCTGTCCCACCACGGCGAGCTTGTCCCCGGCCTCAAGATGCAGGGAGACATCCTGGAACAGGGTCCTGTCGCCGATGGACTTGGATAGGGAATCAAGGAGAAGCTTGCTCATAGACGGGCTATTCCTACATCAGGCATTCCGTGGGATCAAGCAGTTTGCCTTCAACCGGTCTGATCGGCCGAGCCGGGGGCGAGGCTCGCAAGAGGTGGAGAAAGGAGCCATTCCATCACTCCGGAGGGCCGTACCCGGGAGATGGGCAGCTCCTGTTCAGTGCCGCCTTCCAGCATCCTTTGCAGCATCTCTGTCTTGGAGGTTCCACTGATATGGACCAGGACAAGGTGGGCGCTGTTCATCACCGGCAGGGTCAGGCTTACTCTGGCCAGCCCGTCCGGGCTCTCCTCAGGGTCGACACCGGCGGCCCACCGATCGGTCTCGGCGAGCGCCCTCGATCCGGGAAACAGGGATCCGGTGTGCCCGTCCTCCCCCATCCCCAGCAACACAAGGTCGAAGCAGGGCATTCCACTTCCGGCGCTGCGCGGCAAAGAGGCGAGGCTCTGCTCGTATTCCGCTGCCGCACGCGGTGCCGAGGGGTCCCCAACTGGGACGGGATGGATATTGGCCTCCGGGATGGGCGCGTGAGCCAGCAGGCGTTCCCGGACCAGGGCGTAGTTGCTCTTGGGCGAATCCGAAGGGACCAGCCGCTCGTCCACGAGGTAGACGTGCACCCTGTCCCAAAACAACTCCCTCCGAGCCAGGAGCTCGTAAAGCCTTCCCGGGGTGCTCCCTCCGGACAGGGCCAGATGAAAAGGGCGCTCGCGCGGGGAGTCCCTGACTTCATCGCGTATGCGGTCCGCCCCGTAGCGGCATTGTTCCTCAAAATCGGAAAACATCGCCACCTGCGCGTTGCGGCCCCCCGAAAGCCAGCCCTCGAGCCTGCAGCGAATCATTGGCGCCTCCTTTCCTCGCTTTCACCACCCCAGTCCGGAGGACCCTGTGAGCCGACTGTGGCCCAGCTCCCGGCTTCGTTGTGCTTCACCGTCCAGGCTCTTCTTCGGCCATGGCTTGCCGCTCAGGATCTTTATCGGGCTGCCCTGTTCCCTCGCTCTTGTCAGAGCACAACCCTTCAACTATATTGGAAGATAGATCGTAACTATTCACCACCTCCCTGGATTCAGCGTAAATGTTCGCGGGGTTTTTTGAATCTATCCAGCGT
>CAYNCR010000156.1:0-6872 GCA_964395575.1 uncultured Desulfohalobiaceae bacterium | reverse complement strand
AGAAAATCCAGAGTCGGAGCTGCATGAGGCAAAATGCCCCGTGTCGGCTTACGGTTCGACAAGGTGGTGAATAGTTACAACGCGGGAAGCTTTCCGCTCGAAACACAGCAGAGCCTTGAGGAACATTTGAACTTTTCCTGCAACACAGCAGCGGGACCATTTGGTGCGCCCTGCTCAACTCTGGGTGGAACATCCCGAGAGACCCCCGCAATCAGGAAATTTCCGCAACATCCGCCTGCAAGTTTTCGGGTTTTTCTCAACCTTCTCTTGACAAATTCTTTTTCTCATGGCTAGCTTCCCAAAATTTCCTCTCAGTTTTGTATATGATTCAACCCTCCAATAAACGTCGAGGCCTTATCGGGGAATTGCCTCATGCACCTGATCCAAGACAAATTGTTTCCTTGCAGCGCGAAACCCGATATCAGCGCGACATTCCCTCCCTCTCACGCAACAAGGATGGTTCCCTCTGTCCTGAGGAACGGATTGTGGCGGACAATCGCGAGGCGTAAGAGCTCATAGCGCGACAAACGCAAATGCGCCCGGAGACCAGCTCCGACCGGGAAACGGACAAGCCCCACAGGAGGTTGTTGTGAGCAGAAAGAAAAAAGGTGGAATCATGCCTTTTCTTCTAGGAATCGCCGCCGCTCTCATCGTGGGCTGGATTATTTTCCCCCAGGTCCTGTACGTCCAGGGAAAACAGCCGATCCACTTCAGTCACAAGCTCCACCAGGAACATACGGGAGAGTGCGAGGTCTGCCACTCCAACAAGGAACAAAGGGCCTATGCCACACGCCTCCCGACTACTGAGGACTGCGCACTGTGCCATTCCGAAACCCTGGCCGGGACCCCGGACGAGGAAAGGCTGGTCAACGAATACATTGAAAAGGACAAAAAGATCCCCTGGAAGGTATACCAGAGGCAACCGGACAACGTGTACTTCTCCCATCTGGCCCATGAGGATCAGGAATGCAGCCGGTGCCATCCGGACGTGGAGAACACCGAGGACATGCCGGTAAGATACAAGAACCGGATTACCGGATATACCCAAACCACCATGAAAATGCACGAATGCGAGCGTTGCCACGCCCAGGAGGATGCGAGCAACGCCTGTTACGTGTGCCATAAATAACCCGTTGTGCATCTGGAAAGACCCCTTTCCGGACACGTGCTCCACTTCGACGCGTACACGAGCAAGAAGCCCAGAATTGATGGCAAACACGTTTTTTTGCGCGCCTGAAGCAAGGAAAGCTACCGGCTCCTTCAGTCTCCTTGCTTCTGGAGTGGACCTGATACGAGATGCAGGACGCTTCTCTCCGGCAGAATCCTGTCTGAGGAGAGCTCAATAAGCCCAGGAGTACCGCCATGGCACTGGACCGCAGAGGATTTCTCAAGTTCGTCGCCGGCGGGGTCATCGGAACGGGCCTGACCCCACTTCCCTGGAAGCTCACCGACGATATCTCCATCTGGACCCAGAACTGGCCCTGGATAGCCGAGATTCCCGACGGAGAGATCCAAACAGCTCCCGCTCTGGTCAAGATGGGACAGCCGGAATACGGCATCCGGGTCAACACGGTCGAGGGCAATCCCATTACAGCGGCCGGCAATCCGGACCATCCCCTGAGCCGAGGCGGCATCGACCCCCTGGCCGCCAGCAGTGTTCAACTGCTCCACAGCCCGGCACGGCTCAAGGGCCCCATGAAAAAACAGGGCGGCGAATTCGTGAGCCTTTCCTGGGAACAGGCCGTCGAGGAGCTTGCCGACAAGCTGTCCGATCTCCGGGGCGAGAACAGCGTTGCCTGCGTGAGCGGGGACGAGACCAGCTCAGCCAACGAAATCCTGGCCGGTCTCGTGCAAGGGCTCGGCTCGGACAAATTCTTTTTCCAGCCCGGAGAGGCCACCCTGTATCACCGCACCTGGCAAACCCTCATGGGTGGCCGGGGCCATATCGGATACGATCTGGCCGAAGCGGACCTCGTGCTGAGCCTCGGCCCCGATATCTTGGAATCATGGGGCAATGCGGTACGCCATCAGCACCTCTTCGGCAAGGACACCTTCCGCCTTCTCTATGCCGGACCGGTACAAAACAACACTGCCGTCGTGGCTGAGCGCTGGATTCCGGTGCACGCCGACGCCCTGGGGCACCTGGCTCTGGCCCTGAGCTACCACATCTTGGACAATGTCCCTTCAGCCGGGAGAAATATTCCCGGATCCAAGGATCTCGCCCGCTTCGTTCGGCGCAACTACGGCCCGATGCAAGCCCAGAAGAAAACAGGGCTCCCGGAGGAGACAATCCGGAGCCTGGCCCGAGAGCTTTTGAGCTCCGAACGCCCTCTCGCGATTCCCGGCTCCCTTGCCGGAAGCTGCGATGTCTCCGGCTTCGACCTCTATGCCGGCTTCTGTCTCAATCTTCTTTTGGGAAGGCTCAACACCGCCGGGGGCATGCAGTGCATTCCCGAGGCCCCCAAGGTGATCTCCGGAGCCCCTTCCTGGTCGCAAATGCTCTCCGGAGACCTTCTCGCAGCATTGCGAAAGATCGCTCAGGGCTCCCAGCCGGCGCCGGAGGTTATGCTTTTCTACGAGTGCAACCCCATATACAGCCTCCCGGACAAGGAGTTGACCCAAGAAGCCCTGGAGGCGATTCCCTATAAAGTGAGCTTCAGCCAATTTATGGACGAGACGGCCTCTTCCTGCGATCTTTTGCTTCCCAACCACTATTTCCTGGAACGCCTCGACGACGCATTCGCCCCGTTCTCCTCGCCGTCGGCAAACTACTCCGTGGGGCCGCCGGTTGTCGAGCCGGTACACGCAACGCGGAGCATCCCGGACTTGCTCCTGGATCTGCACCGCAGGTTGGGACTCGAGCCCGGCAGCGACTCCTACGAGGCCGTGCTGAAGCAGAAAGCCAACATCCTGGGCGCTGATTGGCGCGAGGTCACCTCCGGGAAAATGTGGCAGAGCAGCACCGTGGCCAGGCAGAACAGCCTTGAAATGTGGAACCAGCGGATCGAGCGCTTACTGGATCAATCCCACAAGGTTTCAAGCGAATATCAGGTACACCTTGTCCCCCAGATCGATCGCAGAACAGGAACCCCCCAAACAGGGATCCCCCCTTTTGGGCTCCAGACTTTCCGGGAAAACGAGCTGGAGAAAGACACCTTGTTCGTCCGCCTCAACCGGCAAACCGCTCGCAAAAACGGTGTCATGGAGGGATCCCTGGTGCGGGTCTCCTCCCCCAAGGGAGCGTGCCAAGCCAGGGTCAACCTGGATGAGGGCGTAATGACGGACACTGTGGTCCTGCCCCTTGGATTCGGCCACACGGACTGGGACCAGTTCAGCCGCGGCAAGGGCGAGAACGGTCTCAAGCTCATCGCAATCCGTACCGAGCCCGGCAGCGGAATGGCCCATTGTCCCTCTCCCCGTGTTCGAATCGACAAACTCGAGGCCGCGAGGTAGACCATGTCCGAAACAATGCAGATCCATGATGAGTTCGAGATCAAGTGGGGAATGGTCATCGATGTGGACAAGTGCACGGGGTGCGGGGCCTGCCAGGTAGCTTGCCAGGCCGAGAACAACATCCCGCCGTCACGGCAGTCCTTCGACCGCCTCGAGACCGTTCACTGGCTCTTCGTGCACAAGCTGGACAACGGCCTGCCCTATCCGGACAACGACATCGCCTACCTGCCCCGTCCCTGCATGCAGTGCGGCAATCCCTCCTGTGTCTCCGTATGTCCGGTTATCGCCACCACCAAGGAGGAAGAGGGGGCCATCGTGAGCCAGATCTACCCCCGCTGCATCGGCTGCCGCTACTGCATGGCGGCCTGCCCCTATCACTCCCGGGTCTTCAACTGGTTCGACCCGCAGTGGCCCAAGGGCATGGAAAAGACCCTGACCCCTTATGTATCGGTCCGCCCCAGAGGGGTCGTGGAAAAATGCACCTTCTGTCACCACCGCTTCCAGATCGCCAAGCGCAAGGCCCGCGCCGAGGGCAGGAACCCGAACCATCTCAGGGACGGGGAATACGTCACCGCCTGCGCAGAGGCCTGCCCCACCGGCGCCATCGTCTTCGGCGACCTGCACAATACGCATCACAGGGTCCATAAACTGGCCCAGAGTGAATACGCTTTCCGGATTCTGGAGCGGCTGGGCACCGAGCCGCAGGTCTACTACCTGAGTCGCCGGGCCTGGGTCCGCCGGCAGGGAGACAATCACGTGCAAAAGGATCAACAGCGAGGTGAATAGGCCATGCTGGAAGAAGAACTCATTCCCGAAGGGGTCAAGCGCTGCTCCCTGAACAAGTTCGGGGCCTGGATCGGCGTCCTCTTTCTATTTATCCTGTGGGGCCTTATTGCCGCTTTTCTGATCTACGGCTTCGGGCTCGGCGTCACCAATCTGGACAACTATTTCGCCTTCGGCCTGTGGATCGCTATCGATCTCATCGTTATCGCCCTCGGAGCCGGGGCCTTTTTCAGCGGATTCCTCAAGTACATCCTGGGCATCGACGAGCTGAAAAACATCATCAATCTCGCAGTTGTGGTGGGGTTTGTCTGCTATACCGGAGCCCTGATGCTCTTGGCCTTCGAGATCGGCCAGCCCTTGCGCGGCTGGTTCGGGTACTGGCACGCCAATGTCCACTCCATGCTCACCGAGGTAATCTTCTGCATCACCTGCTACCTCATCGTGCTCAGCATCGAGTTCGTCCCCATTATTCTGGAGAACCGGCAGATCCACAAGCTTCCCTTCTTCCGCAACCTGGCCCACAACTTCCACATCACCATGCCCCTGTTCGCGGCGGTGGGGACCTTTCTCTCCTTCTTTCACCAGGGCTCCCTGGGAGGCATGTTCGGGGTTCTCTTCGGCAGGCCCTTCGCCCTGCGGGAGGGTTTCTTCATCTGGCCCTGGACCTTCTTCCTGTTCGTTCTCTCCGCCATTGCCTCCGGCCCCGTCTTCATCATGCTCATCTCCACCATCATGGAGAAGGCCTCCGGCCGAAAGCTGGTCCCCTTTTCCACCAAAAAGCTCCTGGGGAAAATCTCCGGCCTATTGCTCTGCGTCTATCTCTTCTTCCGGATCCTGGACGTCTGGTCCTGGGCCACCGGCATTCTGCCCAAGACGGGCTTCACCTTTGACGAGATGTTCAACCAGTTCTACGGCCAATGGCTTTTGTGGCTCGAGCTGGGCGTCTGCGGCGTCCTTCCCGCGATCATCCTGGTGACTCCCTCGCTCCGGGCCAGGGCATGGCTCCTGTACCTCGCCTCCGCGCTTGCCTGCATGGGAATTGTGGTCAACCGCTACGTCTTCGCCATTCAGACACTGGCCGTACCGGTCATGCCCTTTGACGAATGGTTCGCCTACATCCCCAACTGGACCGAATGGGGCACCACATTCATGATGGTGGCCTATTCCGCGCTCGTGGTCAGCCTCGCCTATCGCTACCTCCCTCTCTTCCCCAAGGAGAGGCAGCTCAATGCTTGAGAGCCCGAGGCGGCCTAGTTGACCTCTGAATGAGATCGCGATACAGGGTTGGCCTGATCCAGTGCCAACCCTTTTTTTTGAGGCCATACATATGCTCGACTCCCAGACATTGCAGAAATATGCCGATGTCATGCTCTGGGGCATGTACACGGCTCGAAGCTCCCCCTTCACCGCCGGGGAAACCGTCCTGCTTCGCTACGACCAATCCGCCACAGGCCTTGCGGAGATCGTGTACGAAAAGCTCCTGAGGGACGGTCTCAACGTGGTGCAAAGGGCGACTCCCACATTCGGAATGGAGCGCTCTTTCCTGAAGGTCTCCGGCCCCTCTCAACTGGAGTTCCTCCCACCGGGTGAGGAGACCCTGGCACACAACATCCACGGGACCATGTCCCTTCTTGCGCCGGAATCGCTGACCCATCTGCAGGATATCGACCCTTCGCGCATCGGCAAGGTGATCCTGGCCAAGAAGAGGATACGGGACATCCTCGACGAAAGGGAAAATCTGGGCCACTTCGGCTGGACGCTGGGCCTGCTCCCCACAAAGGCCCTTGCCCATAGCGCTGGGCTTACGCCGCAGGAATACGCCGACCAGATCGTCAAGGCCTGCCATCTGGACCATCCGCAACCGGAAGAGAAATGGCAGGAGATCTACGACTCGGCCCAGGAAATCAAGTCCCGGCTCAACGACCTGCAGATCCGCTCCCTCCATCTGGAGTCGGAGAGCTGCGATCTCTGGGTGACCCCTGGGCAGCACAGACGGTGGGTAGGTGTCTCCGGCCACAACATTCCCAGCTTCGAGATCTTTACCTCACCCGATTGGCGGGAAACTCAGGGTGTGTTCTTCATGGACCAGCCCTCCTACCGCAACGGCAATCTAGTCCGCAACCTCCGTCTGGAATTCAAGGACGGCGAGGTAACCGACATTCAGGCCGAAGAGGGCGAGGACTTCGTCCGCAAGCAGGTCCAGGTGGACGAAAACGCGTGCAAGCTCGGCGAGTTCTCCCTGACCGACAGGCGTTTCTCCCGGATCGACCGCTACATGGCGCACACTCTGTACGACGAGAACTTCGGCGGGGAGCACGGCAATTGCCACATCGCCCTCGGGGCCTCCTACTCCGAGACCTATGCCTTCGGGGGCGACAACCTGAGCAAGGCCCAAAAAGCGGAATTCGGATTCAACGATTCCGCTCTGCACTGGGATCTGGTCAACACCGAGCCCAAACGGGTACAGGCCAGGCTGGAATCCGGTGAGACGCGGACCATTTACGAGGACGGAGAGTTCCTGCTTTAACAGGGTGCTCAATTCCAACCCCTATTCCCGGGCCCCGGGCACAACCAAGCATACAATGCCGCGAGGCATTAGCGGGTGGAACGCTGAAGCGCAGGGTTCATCACGGGTT
>CAYNCR010000155.1:0-6873 GCA_964395575.1 uncultured Desulfohalobiaceae bacterium | reverse complement strand
TGAACTGTCCGGGAGGGGCCATCCAGGTGCGTCAGGGCGTGGGCTGCGCCGAGGCCGTGCTCTACGGCTGGCTCTCCAGGGTGCCCGTGCTGCGCAGGGTTTTCTCCCCTGATGTCTGCTGCTAGCGGTCCCGGGCGGTTCCAATCCATACGAGCACGCTTTAGTCGAATGATCCCAAAAAATTCGAGCCCTGCATCCATCTTTCGAACGGGTGCAGGGCTCTATTGCTTTGCCATGTCCTTTCATCGCGCTGAAGATGATTTTTCCTTTCAGAAAACCGCGTTCCACCCGGCGCCGGCGAAGGCGAAGCGGTCGCCGAAGTGCCCCAGGAAAGCGGCGGCAGCGTACTGGCCCGTGCAGTGGGACACAGCGATCCGCTCCAGGCCGAATTCGTCCAGAGCGGAGATGGTTTGTTCCAACTGCGTGTCGTCCTCCAGAAAGCCGAGATGGGTGCCGCCGATAACCGCGTGAAAACGGGTGTGGCCCGTCTGCTCCCGGAAGTGGCGCAGGACGTTCACCGCTCCGGCATGGGCGCATCCGAGCAGGACCACGGGCCCGCTCTCCGTCTCGAGAAGCAGGCTGGCGTCGTCCGCCAGAAGATCCTGCTGCATCCCTTCTTCCGTATGCACCATCATTGCCGTATCACCGGTCTCGAAATCGGTAACCCGCGGCACCTCCCCAGAAAAATACACTCCGGGCAGGATCTGTTGAAGCTCGCTCACGAACTGAAAGCGGGCGCCCAGCGTGTCCTCCAAAAAGGCCCTGTCGTGGGGCATCCCGATGTAGGTGTGCTTGGGGCCCTCCGGGGTCTTGTGCCGGGAATACTTGGCTCCCAGCACGGCCGGATGGGCCGTGATCGGCGCGCCCCCGCTTTGGAGCAGGGCGTCGGCCAGCCCGCCGGTGTGGTCGAAGTGGCCGTGGCTGAGCACGATTCCGTCCAGGCTCGCTCCGCCAAGACCCAGATAGCGCATGTTGTGGGCCAGGGTATGCCCCTGGCCCGTGTCAAAGAGCAGGTTGTGGCCGTCCTTTTGCACCAGAGCGGCAAAGCCGTGCTCCCCGAGCAGGCCGAAGAGCCCGGCAGCGGTATTCTCGCAGAGTATTGTGATGCGTGTTTGTTCCATGGACGGCTCCTAGAAGGTGAAAACCCGGGCGCTCTCCGCGATGTCGATGATTGAGGGAGCGCCCCCCAGGTACATGTTGGAGGAGAAGTCGGACTCGTCTACCTGACGAGCCTTGGCGCAGGGGATTCAGACCCCCATGGGCACCTCGTTCTCCACGAGATAGGGCAGATAGTCCCCCGGAGCGTCTCCGGTCGTGGTCTTCTGGCTGAGATCCAAGTCCGGGCGGGCCCAGTCCACTGCACCGTCCACGAGGAAGACGTTGACCGTGTGACCCTTGTCGCGGGCCACCTTGGCGAACTGGAAACAGCGTGTTGCGGACTCGTTGTCCGCGTGGCGCAAGATAAACAGGAATTCGCTCATTCTCGGCCTCCTCGTATGTCAGATTTGCCTGATGCTGCTGCATCGAGATGGAGCGGTCATATCCTGTCTTAATGCGTACAGGCGTTCTCCCCGGTTGTCAACGCCCCCTGCAGATAGCTCCGGACCAGCTCCTGAGGAGGGAGATCCTGGGCGCCGGTGACCACCCTGACCCCATAGTCGTGGAAGTAGTTGACAGCCCGGGATCCCATGCCTCCGGCGAGGACCAACTGAGTCCCCTGTTCCGCGAGCCATTGGGGCAGGACACCCGGCTCGTGCGGGGGCGGATTCAGATAGGCGGTTTCCTTGAGCTCTCCGCTTTCGGGATCCGCGTCCACGAGGGCGAACTGCTCGCTATGGCCGAAGTGCTGGCAGAGACGGCCTCCCGCGACCGGTACGGCGATGCGCAGCTTGCCGTCGGCTGAGCCGGAATCAGGGTTTTGCGCAGCTGTCGTCTGAGCGATGTTTTCTTTCGCGTTGCCCGAGGACGGGGCTGTTTGGACGATGGTGTTCACGATTTCCCCGTAGGCCTTTGCGGCAGGAGTGTCCGCATTTTCGCTCATGGTGACCCTTCCTTGATCCGCGTTGCGAACAACCTCGGGATCAAGAGGGATCCGTCCCAGAAAGGGAACTTCGGCTTCCTGGGCCAGCCGCTCGCCTCCCCCGCTGGCGAAGACATCCACGGTCTCGCCACAGTGGGGGCATTTGAGGCCGCTCATGTTCTCAATGAGCCCCAGAACGGGATTGCCCGTCTGCGCGCAGAAGTTGACCGAGCGGCGCACGTCGTCCACTGCCAGATCCTGGGGGGTGGTGACGATGACTCCCTGGGCATCCGTACCCAGCAGCTGCATCACGGACAATGGCTCATCTCCCGTTCCGGGAGGGCAATCGATGACCAGATAGTCCAGATCGCCCCAGAAAACGTCTTCCAGAAACTGTTGAATGAGCTTCATCTTCACCGGCCCGCGCCAGATAACAGAGTCGCTCTTTGCGGGCAGAAAAAAGCCAAGAGAGATCACGGACAGGTTTTCTTCCCATTTGATGGGTATAAGACCCTCTTCCACCGCGCTTGGCTTGCTTTCCTCGAGATGGAGCAGCCTGGGGATGCTCGGCCCGTGGACATCCACGTCCATCAAGCCCACCTTTTGGCCCTGCCGGGCCAGACCAACGGCCAGATTGGTCGCAACGCTGCTTTTGCCCACACCTCCCTTGCCGGAGAGCACCACGAGCTTATTGCGGATGCGCTGCAAGCTCTTCCGCAGTTTCGCGTCCTGGTCCTGTTCCTGGTCGCCACACTGGCTCTGGCATCCTCCTCCGCATGCTTGATTTTCCTGACTCATATAACGATCCTCCTCGATGGTTTTTGGGTTTGATGGATCCTTCACGATGTCGGCTCTTGCCGGGTATCGGAGGTCTTTATCACCTCCGTTTCGAGTTTTTCCCGGATAGCCTCCCAGATGCTGCGCATGTATGTTCCCAGCCCGTCGGGGTCGTACTCCGTGATGCTCAGTCCCTCGATCTGGGCCCGGGTTATCCCTTCCGAGTAGGGAATTCTGCCGAAGAGGGGGAGCCCTTTCTCATTTGCGAAGGCCTTGATCTCCTCGCCCAGGGATTCGTTGATGTCCGCCTTGTTCAGGACGATGCCCGAGGGGATGTCGAAATAGGCGGTGAGCTCCTGGACGCGCTTAAGATCGCTGACAGCAGCGAGAGTGGGCTCGGCTACGATCAGGGCGAGGCTGGCCCGGGACAGGGAAGCGATGACTGGGCACCCGATTCCCGGGGAGCCGTCCGTGAGGATAAGCTCGATCCCGTTTTGCTGGGCAATTTCTCTGGCCTCGGTGCGCACGGTGGTCACGAGCTTGCCGGAGTTTTCTGCCCCGGGCAAGAGAGCGGCGTGCACCATGGTTCCGAATCGGGTTTCGGAGACGTACCAGTATCCGTTGAAGCGGGGCTCCATCCGTACGGCCCCGGAGGGGCATACATGATAACACAGGGCGCAGCCCTCGCAGTTCTGCTCCCAGACCCGGAAAGACGCGTCGATAGCGTCAAAGCGGCAATATTCCCGGCAGAGACCGCATTCTGTACACGAGTCCGGATCGATATGGGCCAGCTCCCCGCTTATGAACTCGTGCCGCTTCTGCACACTGGGGTGCAGGATGAGGTGGAGGTCCGCCGCATCCACATCGCAGTCCGCGAGGACCTTTTTCGGGCCCAGTGGAGCCAGCCCGCTCAATACCGAGGTTTTCCCTGTGCCTCCCTTGCCGCTGATAACCACGATTTCCTGCATGATTTTAAGCCTTTTGAGCTGCTTGGATCATTTGGGTCATGTTTTGGTATTCCCTGAAGAACTCGGGTATCTCGTCGATCAGGATCGCCCCCGTGGAGTAGGCCCTTGCCGCTTCCCGTGAGTGGGGCAGCCTGGCCAATACGGGAATGCCTTCCCGCTCCGCGTAGTCGAGCAGGGAATTGTCGCCCATGCCGTCTCTGTTGAGGACCAGCCCGAAGGGGAGCCCAAGCTGCTTCAGCACATCCACGGAGAGCTTGAAGTCGTGCAGCCCGAAGGGTGTGGGCTCGGCCACCAGGACGACGAAGTCCGCGTCGTGGATCGCTGCGACAGCCGGACAGGAAGTGCCCGGAGGAGCGTCGAGGATGACGGTTTCCCTCTCGGGGGCGAGTATCTTGAGCCGATTGATGAGCGGAGGGGCCATGGCTTCCTTGATGTTCAGGCTCCCGCTGCAGAGCTGTATCCCCTGGGCCTTTCCGCAGCGCATGATACCGGTTTCCCGGCTTGTCTCGCTGATGGCGTCTTCGGGGCAGATATGGCTGCAGAGCCCGCACCCATGGCAGAGCTCGGGAAAGGTCATGACATGATTCACCATCCAGATGAGCGCGTTGAAGCGACACTCCCTGGTGCACTGCAAACAGGACTCGCCCTGGCAGGCCTCGTGATCGATCTGTGGCACGGGTACGTTGTGTGCCTGCTGAAAATCCCATTCCGGGGTAAGGAAAAAGTGGCAGTTGGGCTCTTCCACATCGCAGTCAACCAGAGTGATCTCCTGACCAAGGCCCTGCAGATAGCAGGCCAGATTGACCGCAACGGTTGTCTTTCCGGTGCCGCCCTTGCCGCTGGCGATGGCGATACGCACGGTGCATGCTCCTTTGACGAATGCCAGATATTCGATGGTTCTCTTTTGAATGCGATTTGAGGTGAGAAAAAATTTTTGCCCGGCATAGGGCACTGCAAGGAACTTTTCAAGCCTTTTCATGCCGCATGGCCGAGATGGATCATCACATGGTCAGGGTCTGAGCATATCAGCCCTGCCAGTGCGGGGGGCTGTCCGCGCCTTGAGCCCGAGAGAGGCGTCCCTGCCGGAAGTCCTCGATCACTTCCTGCACGCTTTTGGTGTCGCTCTGATAGACATCGATCTTTCCGGACTCCAGAGCGGCATAGGCCTTGGGGCCCACATGGCCGGTGATTACCGCGTCGGCTCCGGCATGGGACACGTTTTGGGCCGCGTGGATGCCCGCTCCCTTGGAGGCCTGCTGATTCCCCTGATTGTCCATGAATTCCGCCTCTCCGCTGCCCAGGTCAAAGATGATGAATCCGGCGGCCCTCCCGAAGCGCGGGTCGAGCTTGTCCTGGAATGTTCCGCCAGTGCTGCTGATGGCGACTTTCATATGCTTGCTCCTGATGTTTTTTCGGTGTGTTTTTTTTGAAGTTGGGATTGAGCTTCTCAATTCTCGGAAAAAGGGTTTTTGTTTCTGAAGCCTGACCGGATGTTTTGGCAGCGCACGCGCCTGCGCCTGCGGCACCCCGGTCTGGCGAAGCCGGAGTCCGCCAGCCGGCCCTGGAGATAGGCCGTCTTGACCGCCTCCACCCCGCCCGAAGTGAAGGGAAAGGTCGCAATGCCGTACATTTCCGCCAGATCGAGGATGTTTCTGGATATCGCCCCGCAGATGAGCACATCGGTTTCATGGCCCTGCAGGGTGTGGATTTTACCCACCGGATCCTCTGCGGGCAGATTCTCCGTGTATTCACGAACCAGACGGCCCTGCCGCGTAAGACAGACGAGCGCGGTCCGGCTTACATCGAATACCGGGGCGATGCGTTGATTCCAGACGGATATGGCCACAATCATGCCTTCCCCCCTCAACAGCCTCTAGCAAGGGACGGGCCAAAGTTGAATGGAAGAGGGATTCTTTCGAATCCCGGGGTTGTGGGGTCTTGTTGCGGCTCCTTCGTTCAATATGGGAACCAGATTGTGTCGCATAAGTGCCACTTTATTAGTGTATAGAGTCGCTTTTATGCTATTCTCGTGAAGCCTCCCTTTTTCAGGGATGGGATAGAAGGCATGGGACAAGGCGCGGCCCCTTGTTCCCGGTTCTCTCTTGCGGCAGGAAAAAAAGCCGCGACGAACTGGAAACCGGGGATCGCTGTGCGACAGTGCGACGCAATCGGCTTTCCATGACGGGTGAATATGGCAATCGGTTTGCATTCCGTGGACGGATGATGAGACATGAGTGGTTTGATATCCTAGCTGGAGGAAAAGGGAATGCGAACCTATCTGGACTGCCTGCCCTGTTTCGTGCGGCAGGCCCTGGATGTGACGCGGCTTGTCGGAGCGGACGAGGACTTGAGCGAGCGTATTCTGCGCGAAGTGTTGAACGCTGCGTGTGGAATGGACTACAACAGGCCGCCCCCGGAGATGGGCCAATACATCCATCGACTGGTCCGGGAGATGACTGATGAGCCCGACCCCTATGCCGGGATCAAGCGGCGCTTCAACGATATGGCCCTGCGGGTTCTGCCCGAGCTCAGGCAGAGGGTCTGGGCAGCGGTAGATCCCTTTGAGGCGGCTGTGCGTCTGGCGATCACCGGAAACCTGATCGATTTCGGCATGGCATCCGGTGTGGACGAGGACGAGGTCCTGCAGGCGGTGGATCAGGCCCTGGAAACGCCTCTGGTAGGGGACATAGGCTCCCTGGTGGAGGCCGTTGTCGAGGCGGAGTCCGTCCTCTATCTCTTCGACAATGCCGGGGAAATCGTCTTCGACCGCCTGCTCCTGGAGCTGCTTCCCCTGGATCGGGTGGTGGGCGCGGTCAAGCCCTCGCCCATCATCAACGACGCCACGCTGGAGGACGCCCGCACTAGCGGCATTACGGAGCTGATTCCGGTGGTGGAAACGGGGTCCGATGCGCCGGGAGCGGTGCTCGAGGACTGCGGGGAGGAGTTTCTGGAACGATTCCGGCGGGCGGACCTCATTCTGGCCAAGGGGCAGGGCAACTACGAGGCCTTGAGCCATACGGACAAGGAGGCCTTCTTCCTGCTCAAGGCCAAATGTTCCGTGGTCGCCCGGGACCTGGGCTGTCCCCAGGGAACGATGATGCTGACCCG
>CAYNCR010000154.1:4600-6905 GCA_964395575.1 uncultured Desulfohalobiaceae bacterium | reverse complement strand
ACCTGTGATGCAGCAGGCGAAGGTGGTTCCCGTTGATGCAAGCACTGCTGGATCCAAGTTACAATCGCCAGAAGAGCAGGTGTCAAACCTCAAGGCGCGAATAGAAGGTTTGGGCAAGCGGACACGAGGGAGAATGCGAAGCAGTTTGTGGCGCTTAGCGGCAAACTTTCCGCAAAGATCTGGTGGAACCGTGCAAAGCAGTGTTGGCAGCGATTCAGGAGCGAGCGCTGGGGAGAGTGCACAGGAGCATCAGCGGCAGCAGCAGGGTCAAGGCCAGGGCATGCAACAGCAACAATAAGGGTAGCCCCACCGAGCGCTCACGCAGCGAAGATCCTTTTATAAAATAGAGGGAATCGCCATGGCGCTCTTCAGCCCGCGGGAGAGGATGTTTCCGCGGGCTGAATTATGTACGGTGGGTGAAGCCTGAAACAAGAAGCTGGAGACAATGGAAAGACGCTGATGCGTCGGCACATATGCGGGGCAACAGATGGTTAACAGGATTCAGGAAATCATCTCTATCGATGGTGACTGCGAGTGGCAGGACGAGGATTGGGTCCGTTCTGGGCATGTCTGGGTCTATGAGCGGTAATGTGCTATCCGGGAATGCGAGAGACGGCTCCGGCTCGAACGCCATGCCCGGCAATCTGAAAAAGGGCTATGAGCTATGGAGACCCCCGTTCCGCCCCGGATTGGCGGTACGGTGAGCATAAAGTCTCAAGTCCTGGTGCAAGCACAAGCTGCTCACCGGACTGGTTTGCTCGTGATTCTGCACCTATTGTTTGGAGTGGATGCACAATGAGTTGACACCCACTATCATGGATGACCCAATATGTTCCTCTTTTCGCTCAGTCTTTTTGAGAATGCCGAGTGAGCTCAGCGGGAAGCATCATCGTCGGCTCCGATTTCGGGCGGCTCCTCAACATTACCCGCTACCCAGTCAGTGAGCTGTTCAAGCTCGTCGATTAAGGGCCGGACCACGGGCCAGTCCTCGCGTGTGGCCTCGATCTGCTCCTGGCCATAGCCGTCGCGGCCCTCTTGTTGAGCCAATTCGATGCTGCCTTTCGCCCTGTAGATCCGCTTCTCGGTAGCCTCGAAGCCCTTCACGGTCCATCCGGCCTCCTCCAGCATAGCATCACGCTTGCGGAAGAAGGCATGCACTACGGAATCGTAGCGATCGGCGTTGGCACGCATCCGATTCTGCAGATGGTTCGTGGCGATCCGGGTACGGATCCAGTGGGCCACCTTGGCTTGGTTAAAGGGCATCTCGCCGGGATCGGTCTCAGGTTCGGGAACCGGGACGTTCTCCGGATCACCCGATTCCAGGAAGGCCTCGGAGACGTCTGCCTGGTCACCGTTACCGGCGTTGGACCCCGACCTGTCGGCCTGTCGCGATTCGCGCTCGGTGGGCGTCTGTTCCGCACCATCCCCGAGCTCACCGGCTGCGCCCACGGTAAACTCCCACGTCACCGGTCCACCTAAGGCATGGCCCTGGGGGTCGGAGACCGCGGCTGGAATCCGAGCGGTATAGGAACGCCCATCCACCAGGGATTCCTGCGGCTCGATCCGGATGGTTCGAGACCCCCGATCATGGCGGACTGCAACCGATACCTTCTTCCCTTCCTTGCCGCGTACGCCTATCCCGTCCGTCTTGACGCTGTCCGGATCGAGCTCGTTGTTGAATACCGTCTGGATGGGCTCCGTCTTAGCAAGATAACCACCATCCCGGGGCAGCGTCGCCACGGCGCGTAAATCTGGGTCCCGGTCAAGTGGAGCCGAGGCCTGGGCGCTGTTGAACCCGTCGCTAGCGGTGACGCGGAAGCGACCGCTCGATCCGGGCTCCAGCTCCTCGGAGGGTATTTCCGCCTGGCTCTCGGTCAGCCCAATGGATACCGGACGGTAAGGTTCATCGGCATCGGGGCTGTAGCTGAGATCAAATGCCAGGGAATCGCTTTCCGGGTCGCTAGCTTGCCAGCTCACCACCGTGGCCTCCGCATCCGACTCAACCGACTGGATCGCTACTTTCGGGGCGACCTCGCTTCGCTCCAGGGAGGTGATTCGCTCACCGTCATGGATCAGCGCCAGGGTAGCGGCCTCAGGGTGTCGAGGCAGCCGTACCGAAAAGGCGCGCCAGGCACCGGGCTGGGCGCCCCGGTAACAACTCGCTTTGTGCCCACGGCCGGACATCCGAGGACGGAAGGGGACCCCGACTAGCTCGGCACCATCAGCCTCCTCGAGAACTGCTCGCCATTTCCCGTCACCTTCGTCGGATCCCTCACCTTCGTCACCGGTGTCGCGGCTGTCGCCG
>CAYNCR010000154.1:278-4590 GCA_964395575.1 uncultured Desulfohalobiaceae bacterium | reverse complement strand
CGATGCCGGTTATATTGGCGTCGCTTGCCTCCGGCGCCAGAAAACCGCTGATCCTCCAGGCAGGACGCTCCTCAAGGGGTACCGCAGCGTCGCCGGCGCTTGCCAGACGAATCCGACCGCGCAGGAGGGTCCGTGTATGTGCCAGTTGCATGTCCGAGATCAGCTCAAGGTAGTGTTCATTGGTAATAAAGAGAGCGCCGAACGCATCCTGTTTTTCGCGCATCAGTGGGTACACGAGCCCAAGACTGCTAGCGGGGTGTTCGTTGCCCTCGGTGAAGGACTTGTTCTCCCCGTTCTGACCGTCGAGCGCGATCCGGAAGCCCTCGAGCTCCGTGTTTGGGTACTTTTTTTGACGGGGGTAATGCTCACTCTGGCCCCCCTTGTCCAGAAACGTATGACCGAGCTCGTGCACAACGTCGCCCACCGCTTTCTGGAAGGCCTGGCTCCTGCCGCGGTCGAGGAAGACTCCGACCACTCCGGGGCTCTTGGGTTGAACGTCACGGTAGGTGTACCCGCCTAGTTTGCTGATGTCCCGGCTCATGAACAGCAGGATCACATCAGCGTCGGTCTCGCTGTCGGCAAGCTTGCGCTTGACCTGGCTGACCACATACCGGTGCGTAGCCTCATTCAGCGGCCAATTAGATACCTTGACCCCATTCTGTTTTGTATGACGCACGTAACCAGCGCCCACGGAGATTGTGCCGCGGTAGCGGGCGTTTGTCTGTCGCACCGGAAAGTTCTGGGTGGCAAACATCGCGCCCGTTTGGGCAACTGTGTGACCTACAGGCTTGACCCAGGATTTCTCGCTCTCAAGGGCGTCTCCGGCCCAATCCCCGGTCCGTACAAAGTAGTAGTCGATGTCCAGCGTCGGCGAATCGCCGGTGTAGTCGAGCTGGAGCGGGTCGCTTTCGAATACCCGTTGCGTGTGGCATTGGCCCGACGGCTCGACTTCCACTGTTAGCGATCCGGTTTCGTGGGCCTTTGGCCGCCAGTTGAACAGGTTGACGCTATTTTCGGCCCTTAGTATCTCATCCTCTGTGTAGCGATCCGGACGCCGAATGAGCACTTCGTCCTTCTCCGGATACAACAGCCCATCGCCCGTATTCGCCTTGCCCTTCACACGTACTTTGGCCGGAAACTTGGTCACCTGCCACCGCCGGGCCACGTCACCGCGGCGTTCCCACTTGGCATAAACCCGTGTCAGGGTGGGCTTGTTCGTCACCAGGGGAGCATCGCGGCTGGTTTGGAACACATGCGGCTCGACCCCCTCCTCGGATTCCAGAGGAGCCCTAAGTCTTGGCATGTCCTCGTCATCGCCCAGATCGACCGTGGTATACATGTCCCAGATATAGTCACTGCCAAGGGATTCCCCCTGAGCGCTGCGGACCCCGTCCTGACCGTTCTCGACGGTGATACGATAGCGAACCCCGTCCTTTAAGGGCTTCTGCGGGGTCAACTCGACGCGACGTCCGGCCACCAGTTGAAGGTCTACAGGTACCTCCTGCATCCGCCATTGGTCGTCGCGATAAGACAGGGTCACGGCCCCGGACCGGACGGAGGCCTTGTCAACGGGTCGATTGAAGGTGACCTGAATACCCGGGCGTTCCCAGTCCACGTTGCGCTTTCCGCGCGCCGGCCGATGACTTCGCACCTCAAAGCTCGGCTTACTGTCGCCGGACTCATCCCCCCGCTCAGGGACTTCCACGGTGACAACCTCACCTTCATGGCCGATCTCATGGACATTATATGCTACATTCGGTATGCCTCCGCTGTGATTGGGGGCTGCAAAACTGCCGCTGACAGTCAGCGAGCCATCGCGTTTTGACTCGTGCCGTACGTAATTGAGCTTCCGACTCCCCAGCTTGCTTGCGAGAATTCTGCCTTCGGTGTCACTGTCCCCGGTGAGCTCAAAACGGTTGGTCTTCATCCGTGCCGTACCGCCGACCTCGAAGCGGCCGATCACCTCTTTGGACGAGATCCGCTCGATGGTCACGCTGCCCGTTAGCTCAGGGGCAAAGACGTCGCGCCTCTTGCCGATGAAATACTTTTTCTGGTTGCAGTCCAATTGCTGCACCTGGGCAACTACGCGGGGATAGTTACCCCAGTAATCCGCTGCATTGCCCTTGTTCGCACGGCACCCTTTCAGAGGCGGGTTTTTATATGGAAAGGATCGTGTTCGGCCGCGCCTATCGCTATAGACGAGCTTGTTTCCCCCCTTGAAATAAGCCTTGTAGGTCTCTCCCTCGGCGAGATCCGCGGGCGTCACTTCCGGCAGCTCCAGAGTGATCTCCCCGGAGCTCTTGCTGGGCCAGCCGGCGCCGGGCCGGGGACCGATGGCATTGTACAAGGCAAGTTGGCGGAACCCCAGGTTGGTGCTGAAAAGCTCAAAAACCACATGGCGTTTCTTACCGTCTTCGGAACCCTGGCTTTCGCGCAGTCGATCCCGGATTTGCTCCATTGCCAGTTGCTGGGCCTTTGTCGGGTCCTCGAGCTTTTGCAGTTTTTCGAGCCTCTGCTTTAAGGCATCCTTTTTTCTCTCTCGGAGATTGGTTCCCCGATCTTCGGGATCCCGGCTATCACCGAGTTGATCCCGGATTATCTCCATGGCCCGCTGCTCGCCCTTTGTCGGGTTATCGCGTTTTTGGAGCTTATCCAGCCTCTTCTTGAGCCTCTTCTCCGCCTTCTCTCGGAGACCGGGCGATAGCTTGTCCAGTGGATTGTCCGACTCTCCTGAGGGGAGAGTCGTTTCCGCGTTCCAGGCCGAAATATGATCTACGCACGCCCCGCCGCCGCCCCCAACAAGACCACTGAAGCGGATCCGTGCCTGCCCCGGTAATGGCGCATTCGCCAAGCCCGGGGGATTGTCTTGCCATATGGGATCGTCGGGGGCAGGAAGGGGCCAGACGCCCATCGAGGTCTCCGAGTCTGGTGCGTTGATCAGAAAATTTGAGACACTTAACTCAGTCGCGAATGTGGCCGCCATATTCTCGATTGAGCACTTTTCCGGCATGGAATAGCCACCCAAGCGAGTTGGCTCGCAAGCCGAGTCGGACCCTTCGGCAACGGCCGCAAAGCAAACCAAAATGATCGCGAGGAGAGGGATATAAAAGCGCAATTTGCATAACCTCGTCAATGAGACGCCGTTATCGAGGATCGGCGCCTTCAGGATTTTCCATTTTGAAGAAGGCTCACCAAGACGAGCACCTCAAGTGCAATAGGATCCACAAAATGCCGACAAAATCCGGGAGCAGTGTAAAACAGTATTATTCTATAAGTATCTCAAACCTGATGAGTGATGACAACTGACAATCAGCCAAGACAGATCGAGGAATACTAAAGAGCGCTTAAGGAAGCTGCGGCACGCAAGAGAAAGAGCATTGCTCCATCATCGAGGAAAGCCTTGAGCTAAGCGGTATCAAAACCGCCGAAGCGGCGGTCGATCTCGTGTCCAGGCCAGATCAGGGTCTGGTCTTGACCAGGCCGAGACAATTCCCCTCGTGGGGAAAGCCCGGCACTCACTTTTTTTTCGAAAGTTCAATACATTACAGGCGAATAAAAAATAAAAAAGGAAGTGTCGAGTGGAGGCAGAAAACTTCCGCGTGCCGAGCGCTGGACAATCAAGAACCGGAACTGCACAGTAAAAAAATGCCCCGTGTAGGATTTTTATGCGTATTTGACTGACACGACACTGAGAAAAGTGGTTTGGCTGATCATGCTGCACAATTGCATAGGCCCAGAAGCACATGTAGTTAAAGCAACCCCGTCTCCAAGGATGTTGCTTCAAACATTTAAGGAAGCATTGAACTGGAGAAGCAAAAAACGGGTATACCCCTTAATGCGACTCAAAGGAACGAAGAGACGAATACATGTAGGTAATGTGGCAGGCAATCTGGAATAAGCAACACTCAGTCACTGGAAGGTATTGGGTGAAGGCGAAGCCCATTCAATAATCTTGGTCGAATCCAGGTGTGGCCAAGTTCGGACCATAAGGGCGTTTTGGGCAAGGCTGGGGAAAAGAAACAGCGCAAATTTTTGCTGTAAGGTTTGTTAAGCGGGAGGTCGTATAGGATTTAACTGGCAATCGGAAGAACACAAATTGAGCGAATATATATCTTCCTGTTTGGTTTGTTGATTTGATTTTGGTGGACAAGTCCAGTCCAGATTTTCAATGGCAGGGTCGAGGGCTGCGGCTTTCTTGGAGGAACAAATCCTCTGGTGGTTTATAAGTGGGATACTCCGAGCAAAAGAAAAGGGCAGGTGCTACAACCTGCCCTTTTCTTTGAACAAAAATGGTGGAGGCGGCGGGAATTGA
>CAYNCR010000154.1:0-268 GCA_964395575.1 uncultured Desulfohalobiaceae bacterium | reverse complement strand
TCAGTTCACATTTACCGAAGATATGCCGTAGCCCACAGGGGACAGTGATCCTGAAGTAGTAAACATTGCCGCGTTGCTTCAGATGACAGGCGTGCTTGTGGAGTGATAAAGAAAAGCCCAATTCCAGCCTCCTTTACCTGAGTTTGGACCATCAGGTTGGGTCAAGACTAGAATCGGGCTTAGTGAAAAAGGAATCTTCAATGATTCCAGGGTAATGGTGGAGGCGGCGGGAATTGAACCCGCGTCCAGGGATACTACGCCTGAGCGT
>CAYNCR010000153.1:0-6954 GCA_964395575.1 uncultured Desulfohalobiaceae bacterium | reverse complement strand
CTGTTTATGAAACACGGCTTCAGCGCACATCCCCGTCTCCCCGCGCCCGACAATTCACCCAATAAATCAGAAAGTTAAACGCATTTTCATACAAAAAAGCGGAACGATCGCCTTCATGCAGAGCCCAGTGTCGAATCAGCAATGCCTACGGGATTAGCTTACATGATAAAGACATGCCAGTCACGCCTTTTTCAGACGGCAGGGGCCATAGAAAAGCTCGAGCGCGCAGGAGATTGTCGAGCCATTTTGAAGCAGCGTCGGTCATTGAGTGCCTTGTTCAAAGGCACACAAGCCGGGACAACGAGCTGATGCCTCGATGGCGATCTCGGCAGATCCCGGCGAGCCGCTTTTGATCCTTGTCTGTCAAGCGTTGAGATGCCAGATTGACCTAGGGACATATGGCAAAAGAGTTGACGTGCACGCAAGAGTCTGATAGGTAAATCGAACTTTGTGAAGGAATGAACGAATGAAGATCTTCAAGGGCTTCGGCCAGGGCTATGTGGACAGCCTTTTGCGTGCGAGCCTCATCGGCATCCACATGGTTGCTTCCACCTTTATCGGGCTGGCAATGGGCTATTTTCTGGACAAATGGTTACAGACCGGACCCTGGCTGACCATGCTCTTTCTGTTTTTCGGTATTGCGGGCGGATTCACAAATATGTTCCGTGAAGTCAAGCGAATAGAGCGAGGGGAGAAGCAAAGTGGCGGAAACCAGGACCGATAGGATTATCGGCTATCTGGGGGTGCCGGGAGACGATCTGCCCCAGATCAAGCAAATCCTTGGCCTTCACATGGCAACAGTGCTTGTCCTTGCCCTTTTGCTCCTCGGATGCGGGTTGAGCCATCTGTTCATTCCTTATGCTGTCGGAGCGCTGTTGGTGAGCTTCAATCTTCTTGTGCTCGCGCGGCTCGTTCCTCAGCTCGTGTTCGAGCAAACAGGCGCAGTGTTTGCCCTCTTGGTCAGCTTTTATCTTCGGCTTGCTTTCACCGGGGGCGTTCTCTTCGCCGCCATATACATTGTTCAGCTCAACGCCTTGGGGCTCTTATTGGGGCTTTCAACGATATTGGCCTCATTCGTTGCCTGGGGGGGAATGGTTCTCGTTTCACGCAAACAGAAGGAGGCGTAAGGGATGTCCGTGCAAATAGCACCCCATGTGGTCCTCTTGGAAAAATTCATGCATGCCGTGGGGCTCGTCAAAGACGGTCATATCATGATTCCGAACCATGTGCTGTATACATGGCTGGTCATGCTCATTCTGATCGCCCTTGCCTGGGTGGCAACCCGGAAAATCACCCTTGTCCCAAAAGGAGTGCAGAATTTCTGGGAAATTGTCGTAGGAGGGCTCGAGGACTTTACCGTCTCAACCATGGGTGAGCACGGGAGGACCGTTTTTCCTCTTTTGATGACCCTGTTCATATTCATCCTTTTCGCCAATTTCGTGGGACTTCTCCCGGGCGGCATCGCTCCTACCGCCAACCTGAACACCAATGCCGCAATGGCGATCATCGTCTTCATCTTTTACAACCTCGTGGGCCTGAAAGTGCACGGCAAGGGATACATCAAGCAATTCACCGGGCCGGTGCCCTGGCTGGCCCCGCTTATGCTTCCCATTGAGCTCCTGAGCCATCTCGCCCGGCCCCTGTCCCTGACAGTCCGGCTTTTCGGGAATATCTTCGGCGAGGAACTGGTGTTGATCCTCTTTTTTGCCCTGTTGCCGGTTATTGCCACACTGCCGATGTATTTCCTCTATAGTCTGGTGGATACCATCCAGGCCTTCATATTCTTCATGCTTTCCATGATCTATCTGAAGCTGGCTTTCGAGGAAGCCCATTGATGTGCGGGGGGAATGGTCTCGTGACCAATCGAATAAACTACAGAGGAGGTTCGTTGTATGCGTAGAATGTTGATGACCGCCGTAAGCACGCTCGCTTTGCTCGCCGTGGCAAGTGGCGCAAGTGCCGCAGAGGGCCCGGGGGGAGATGTCGTTTCCATGATCGCAATTGCCACTGCCATTGGTATCGGCCTTGCCGCCCTTGGCTGCGGGATCGGCATGGGCTTCGGTCTGAGGGGAGCTTGCGAAGGCACAGCGCGCAATCCCGATGCAGGCGGTCAGATTACCGTGACCATGCTTATCGGTCTTGCCCTGATCGAGTCTCTCGCGATTTACACCCTCGTAATTGATCTGATTCTCCTCTTCGCCAACCCCTTTCTGTAAAACAAAGCGGGTGGAAAGGGAGGCCTGCTATGCAGGCCTCCCTTATTCATTGTTGCCTTGTGAAATTTTTCTCAAAATCGATTATGGTCACCAAAAGCGATAAAATTCCCCAGGCTACCATTCAGCGAATGGGAGTCTACATTCAGGTTCTCGAGGAGCTCCAACTCCAGCAATACCAGGTCATCCCTTCCGAGAAGCTCGCAGAGAAATGCGAGGTCAATTCCTCCCAAATCCGGAAGGATCTTGCTTACTTCGGAGAATTCGGAGTTCGCGGCGTCGGCTATTACGTGAGCGATCTGCTGCAGGCGATCAAGCATTTTCTGGGCATCGATCGGAACTGGAGCTGTATTCTCGTTGGGGTCGGAAATTTGGGTCGGGCCATGTTGCGGCATCAACAACTGGCCGAGAAGGGTTTTATGATCCAGATGGCCTTCGACTGCGATCCGTTCAAGATCGGGGAGCACGTGGCAGGTCATGAAGTGATCTGTACCCGGCGCCTGAAGGAAAAGGCCCAGATCACGCATATCGACATCGGATTGATCACCACTCCCCCAGAGCGAGCGCAACGCGCAGCAAACTACATGATGCAGGCAGGTATCAAAGGGATTATCAATTTCGCTCCAACCCGCATCCAAGTGCCCAGCGACGTGATCGTCGACTATGTCGACTTTTCCCATCATCTCATATCCATGGCCTTCCGCCTCTCTCAGGTTCAGTAGCCGGACCAGCTGCACCCCTTGTCAAAGTCTTTCTTTCTCGTATAGAGTATCTGATTGCTTTTCTTTCCAAGGAGGGGGCCATACATCGTGCCTCCGCTTGTTCCGTCTTTGTGACTTGACTCTTGCCCGTATAAGGTTCACCTCGAGCGAAAGGGTTGAAGCGCGGCTTTCCGTGGCAAGGGTGCTCTTTCAATCCCCGTCGTGTGGGTGTTCCTTGAGCCCGGTCGGTGGGGCATCAATTCCATGCAAAAAAGGAGAGGTTATGAAAAAGGATATTCATCCCGAGCAGAAAAAGGCCACGATCGAGTGTTCCTGCGGTTTCACCCAGCAAATACATTCCTCGCGCGCGGAACAGATTTATGTGGAGATCTGCTCCAACTGCCACCCCTTCTATACAGGTAAACAACGGTTTGTCGACACTGCCGGGCGAATCGACAAGTTCCGCCGCAAGTACGGCCAGAACTACGGCCAATCCGAATAAACGCTCTTGCTTTTTTTCTTGAGGCCACTAGCCTATGTCGTTTTTGAGTAAACTTGAGGATATCGAGCAGCGCTACCTGGACATCGAGCAACAGCTCGGGTCTCCAGAGGTGCTGCAGGATCAGAAGCACTACAGCGAGCTCGCCAAGACTCACTCCGAGCTTGGCGAGATCGTTTCCGCATACCGTGAGTACAAGGAAGTGCTCCAGGCGCGGGACAAAAACAAGGAGCTGTTGCGAGATTCGGATCCGGATATTCGCGAGCTTGCCAAAGCGGAACAGGAAGAGCTCGAAAACAAGGTGGAAAGACTCGAATATGAGCTCAAAATGAAGCTCGTGCCCGAGGATCCCATGGACAAGAAAGCCGTGATTCTTGAAATCCGGGCTGGTACTGGGGGAGACGAAGCCGCGCTGTTTGTTGCGGATCTTCTCAAGATGTATATCCGTTATGCTGAAGGCAAGGGCTGGAGCACCCAGTTATTGAACACCCAGGATTCCGGTGCCGGCGGATACAAGGAAGTCATCGGTCAGATTTCCGGATACAGGGTGTATAGCCGCCTGAAATACGAGTCCGGCGTCCACAGAGTCCAGCGGGTTCCGGTTACCGAATCGCAGGGCAGGATCCATACCTCAACAGTGACTGTGGCCGTGCTTCCGGAGGCGGAAGAGGTAGATGTCCAGATCGATCAAAACGACTTGCGTATAGATGTCTTCCGCGCCTCCGGCCCGGGAGGGCAGAGCGTGAATACTACGGATTCGGCCGTTCGTATTACCCACATACCCACTGGCGTTGTCGTTGCCTGTCAGGACGAAAAGTCACAGCACAAGAATCGGGCCAAGGCCATGCAGGTCCTTCGTTCCAAGATCCTGAAAATGAAGCAGGACGAGGCCAAACAGGAACAGGACGAATCGCGCAGGAGCCAAGTCGGGACCGGTGAGCGCTCGGAACGAATCCGGACCTATAATTTTCCGCAGAGCCGTATTACTGATCATCGGATCAATCTCACCTCGTATAATCTCGACGCTATCCTCGATGGCGATCTGGATCAGCTCATCGATCCGTTGGAAAAGAATTTCCAGGCCGCGAATCTCAAGTCCGCAGTTCAGGTTTAGCCGGCTGTTGAAAAAGTCCTTTTTAGGCTGCCCGTTGAAAAATTTTAAGTGCGAGGCGCTAAAAAATATTCAAGGAATTCCTTCAGTAAATGACCATTCAGTCCGTGATATCGAACCGCCTGCCGAGCCCAGCTCCGTGATCATCAGCAACTGGAGCGGGATCGACCGCAAACGCTTTGATGTCAGCCACCTCGACATTCCTGCCACATGACAACCCATCAGCTTGGCAAACTCCTTTGTGAGGCTTCCGCACATTTACATGGGCAACAAGTGGATTCCCCGCAACTCTCCGCGGAATTGCTCCTGGCCCAGGCCGGGGGTTTAAGGCGTCTAGACGTCCTGGTCCGTCCCGAGATGGAGCTCGACGCGGAGATGGTTGCAGCCTTTCGCGAATTGATCCACAGACGTGGCCAGGGGGAACCAGTGGCCTATCTCCTTGAGCGGAAGGAATTTTATGGGCGGGAGTTCGAGGTGGGGCCAGATGTACTGATTCCTCGTCCGGAAACAGAACTGGTTGTTGACGAATGCAAGCGGCTCTTTCCTTCAGATGCGCAGTTGCGCATGGCCGATATCTGTGCGGGCAGCGGCAATCTGGGAGTAACGCTCTGCGCCGAATTTCCCGGGTCTCAGTGCCTTATGGCAGATATCTCCCATCAGGCGCTTCAAATCGCTTGCAGGAATGCAAGCCGTCATGGAGTTGCGAACCGGATCCAACCGGTCATACAGGATTTCGCTTCCACCCTGAAATCGGAGAGCGTGGATCTCGCTGTTTGCAATCCACCCTATATTCCAGCTGAGGACTATCCGGCTCTGGATCACGAGGTTGTCGGATTTGAGCCGAGGATTGCCCTGGATGGCGGGAAGGGAGGGCTTGAGGCGGTCAGGATCGCGGTCGGAACAATTGCCGCCTGTCTGGCCCCGGGGGGATATCTACTCATGGAAACGGGGCGGGATCAGGCGCGTTTCACTGTCGAGGAAATGAGATTACCCGGCACTGCTTGGAAGAATGTGCTGGTCCATACGGATCTTGGCGGAAACGATCGCTTAATCATCGCACAAAGGGTGTGACTTTAGGAACACACTGTGTTGTGATAGCAACATATGTATTTGTGTTAGGAAAGGGGCTGCTTCTCGAATACGGCGTGTTGAAGTATCAGATCGTTGTGGCATGGATATTGCTTAAGAGGGGCGAATCGGGAGGATCGCTCATGCGACAGAAAACAATCGGGAAAGCAGTCAGCTGTTCAGGCGTCGGTCTCCATCGGGGGGGTAAGGTCACCATGACCCTTCATCCCGCACCGGTGAACACGGGAGTCGTTTTCGTTCTGAAAACGGAGCGGGGGCGTCGATTCATTCATGCCGATCCGCACAAGGTTCACGAGACAACACTCGCCACTGGTCTGACCGACGGTGAGAGTTCCATAGGTACAGTTGAGCACGTTCTCGCTGCCCTGAAAGGCAGTGGTGCTGACAACGTCCATATCGAGGTGGACAGCAACGAAATCCCTATTATGGACGGCAGTGCCGCCTCTTTCGTCTATCTTCTCCAGCAGGCGGGTTTTGTGCGTCAACAGGCGAAAAAGAGGGTGTATAAGCTGAAGAAGCCTGTCGAGTTCGGGAAGGACGGCAAGCAAATTTCTGCCTATCCGGGAGCCGGATTGAGTGTTGCCTATACCATCGAGTACGACCATCCGCTTATCGGCCGTCAGGAGTATTTCTTCAGTCTCGGAGAGGAGGCCTTTTTCGAGGAGCTTAGCAAGGCCAGGACCTTTGCCTTTCTCAACGATGTCGAAGCGATGCGATCCAACGGCCTGGCGCTCGGTGGATCCCTGGACAATGCTCTTGTGCTCGACGGAGCGGGGGTGGTGAATAACGACGGCATGCGTTACCCGGACGAGCCGGTCCGCCATAAGATCCTCGACTTTCTCGGGGATCTCGCTTTGCTCCCCTATCCCTTAACAGGCCATTTTCACGTCTATTGCTCCGGCCACGCCATGAATAACATGTTCTGTCGCTATTTGCTTGCCCATGAGAGCGAGCTCCTCGAATGCTGTGAACTCGAGCAGGAGCGTGTCCGGGAAAAGCGCAAAGCCGCCGCCGTCCCTCAAACCGCTGGTTAATCCCTCCGGAATGTATTGGTTCTCTCCAAGCGGCGCTCGTGACGTGCCCAATTCCAGCTGTAGTTAAGATGGACCATATGCGTGGCAGTACAGAGAGTCAATAAAGCCGACAATTCACGCTGGACAAGGCACCAGGTACTGGTCTCTCTTTCTGAGAATGTACAGAGGCCGAGTGTGTACTCCTCGTTGGCCATACCGGCTTTAAGCAAGTTTATTTCATTATATTCCGGGAAGTTAAAAAAATTGTGCCAAGGGGTTGTCAAGAAGGCAAAACTTGGTTACATTCTTTTTTTGCTTGGCTGGCGTA
>CAYNCR010000152.1:0-6992 GCA_964395575.1 uncultured Desulfohalobiaceae bacterium | reverse complement strand
TTCTGCGCCTTGGCAACCACCTTGTCCAGGCTGGCTGTCATTGCCGCCCGCGTGGCGTCCAGGCAGTCCAGGGCCCCGCTCTTGATCAGGGATTCCAGGACCCGCTTGCTGACCCGCTTGGACAGCACCCTCTGGCAGAAATCCATCAGGCTGCTGAAGGGGCCGTTGGCGCGCCGTTCCTTGAGGATCTGCCGGATCGCCCCATCGCCCACGTTCTTGATTCCGGAGAGGCCGAAGAGGATGTGCTCCCCCTGCACGGTGAAAGAGTGCTCGCTGTGGTTGATGTCCGGCCGCAGGACATCGATCCCCATCTCGCGGCAGGCGTTGATGTGGCTGATCACCTTGTCCGTGTTGGCCACCTCGGAGGTGATCAGGGCGGCCATGAACTCCTGCGGATAGTGGGTCTTCATGTACGCGGTCTGATAGGAGATCATGGCGTACGCCGAGCTGTGGGACTTGTTGAAGCCGTATCCGGCGAACTTTTCGATCAGGCTGAAGAGATACTCCGCCGTCTCCTGGTCCAGCCCCTTCTCCAAGGCCCCCTGCATGAACTTGTCCCGCTGCTGGGCCATGGCCTTGGCGTTCTTCTTGCCCATGGCCCGGCGCAACAGGTCGCCGTCCCCCAGGGAGAAGCCCGCGAGCTCCGAGGCGATGCTCATGACCTGCTCCTGGTAGAGGATCACCCCGTAGGTCTCCTTGAGAACGGGCTCCAGCCAGGGATGGGGATACTCCACCTCGCGGCGTCCGTGCTTGCGCTCGACGAAATCGGTCACCATCCCGCTCTCCAGCGGTCCGGGGCGATACAGGGCCAGGAGGGCGATGAGCTCCTCGAACCGCTCCGGTTTGAGATCCATCATCACGCCGCGCATCCCGGAGCTTTCCAACTGGAAGACCCCGTTGGTGTGCCCCTTGCAGAGGAGCTCAAAAGTTTGGGGATCGTCTAGGCTCATGGTCTCTAGATCCGGGACCTCCTTGCCGCTGGCCCGGGCCAGCTCCAGGGTGTCCTGGAGCACGGTCAGGGTCTTCAGACCCAGGAAGTCGAACTTGATCAGCCCCACCTTCTCCACTTTCTTCATGTCGTACTGGGTGACCACTTCCCCTTTCTTGCCCTGATACAGGGGAAGGTACTCCTCCATGGGCTGATCGGAGATCACCACGCCCGCGGCGTGAGTGGAGGCGTGCCTGGCCAGGCCCTCCAGCTTGCGGGAGACGTCGATGCACTTGGCGACCCGCTCGTCCTCCTCGATCTTCTTCCCGAGATCCGGCTCGTTCTTCAGGGCCTTGTCGATATCGATCCCGGGGTCTTCGGGAATGAGCTTGGCGATCTTGTCCGTCTCGGCAAAGCTCATGCCCAGGGCGCGTCCCACGTCCCGGACCACGGCGCGAGCCTTCATGGTGCCGAAGGTGGTAATATGGGCCACGTTCTCCTCGCCGTATTTCTCCGTGACGTAGCGGATTACCTCCTCCCGCCGGTTGTAGCAGAAATCCACGTCGATATCCGGCAGGCTCTCCCGTTCCACGTTCAGGAAGCGCTCGAAGAGCAAGCCGTAGCGGATGGGATCGATGTTGGTGATCTTCAGGGCGAAGGCGGCAAGGGAGCCGGCTGCCGAGCCGCGGCCCGGTCCCACGGGGATGTCCCGCTCCTTGGCCCAGTTGATGAAGTCCTGCACGATGAGGAAATACCCGCTGAAGCCCTTGGTGCAGATGATCTCCATCTCGTGCTCCAGGCGTTCCCAATAGACCGACGCCTCGATCTGATGGGTCGTCTTGTTCAGACGATCCCGGAGCCCCTGGCGGGCCATGTCCCGGAAATACTGGTCCAGACTCCGTTCGTCCGGAGAGTGGTAGACCGGAAAGCGCGGACTATCCAGGTCCAGCTCCAGGTTGCAGGCCTCGGCGATTTCCCGGGTATTCTCCAGCGCCTTTGGCACGTGGGAAAAGACCTGCTCCATATCCTCCGGAGACCTGTAGAAGAGCTTGTCCGTCTCCAGACGCATCCGCTTGCTGTGATCCACGCAGGAATTGGTCTGGATGCAGAGCAGCACGTCGTGAGCCGAGGAATCCTCGCGATTGAGGTAGTGGCAGTCGTTGGTGGCGACCAGGGGAAGGTTCATTTCCTGGCCGAGCTCGACCAGGAGGGGATTGAGCTCCTCCTGCTGAGGCAGGTCGTTGTCCATGAGCTCCAGATAGAAACGGCCGGGAAAGAGCTCGCTGTATTCCCTGGCAGTCTCCTGGGCGGCCTTCATCCCCCGGGAGAGCAGCACGCTGGGGACCTCTCCCTTGAGGCAGGCGGACATGGCGATGAGATCCGAGCCAAGCTGGGCCAGCAGTTCCTTGTCCACCCGGGGCTTATAATAGAAGCCCTCCAGGTTGGCCTTGCTGACCAGCTTGAGCAGGTTCTGGTACCCCTGTTTGTTCTTGGCCAGGAGCACCAGGTGGTGCCCGGCCTCGGAGGCGGAGCCGGCGTCCTTCTTCTTTCTGTGCTCCGGGGCGACATAGACCTCGGAGCCGATGATGGGCTTGAGGCCGTAATCCTTGGCGGTGAGATAGAAATTGAGGGCCCCGAAGAGGTTCCCGTGGTCGGTGATCGCCGCGGCGGTCTGCCCAAAGGAGACGGCGCGGGAACACACGTCCCCCACCTTGATCGCCCCGTCCAGAAGACTGTATTCGGTATGGCAGTGCAGGTGCACGAAATCGGTCATAATTCCTTCAATCGTTCAGGCCGGCGGTTTCTCAAGGGACAAAGCTGTGCACCGGAAGCCCGACACCCTGGGCTCCCGGCATTTCGCACAGTCGCGCCCTAGAGGTGTGCGGCGACCTGACCGGTGAGACGGAGCAGTTGATGGGTGAATCCCGCCTCGTTGTCGTACCAGGTAATCACCTTGAGCAGACGGTCCTCGATGAGGCTGGTCAGGGGCGCGTCCACGACACCGCCGTAGCGAGTGCCGTTGTAGTCCACGGAGACCAGGGGCTCCTCGCTGTAGCCGAGGATGTCCTTGAGCTCGTTCTCGGCGGCCTCCTTCAGGGCGGCGTTGACCTCGTCCACGCCCACGTCCCTGTCCATCCGGACATTGAGATCCACCAGGGAGACGTTGGGCGTGGGCACCCGGATGGCCATACCGTCCAGCTTGCCTCGCAGGCTGGGAATCACTTCCGTCACCGCCCTGGCCGCGCCCGTGCTCGTGGGAATCATGGACATGGCCGCGGCCCGGGCCCGCCGAATGTCCTTGTGCGAGCCGTCCAGGATGCGCTGGGTCATGGTGTAGGAATGCACCGTGGTCATGTTCCCGTGCTCGATTCCGAAACGTTCGTGCAGGGGCTTGACCACGGGAGCCAGGCAGTTCGTGGTGCAGGAGGCGTTGGAGATCACGCTGTGTTCCGGCTTGAGGTCGGCGTCGTTCACTCCGGGCACGATGGTGGCATCCACGCCCTTTCCCGGAGCGCTGATCAGGACTTTTTTGGCCCCGCAGTCAAGATGCTGCTGGCAGCTGTCCCTGTCCTTGAACTTCCCCGTGGTTTCCAGGACCACATCCACGCCCAGGTCGCCCCATTTCCACTCGCCCGCGGGCTGCTGCGTGACCAGGACCTGCTTGCCTTCCAGGAGGAAGCCCTCCTCGTTGGGCTCAACACTCCCGCTGAAGATGCCGTGCACCGAGTCGTACTTGAGCAGGTGAGCCATGCTCGCGCTGTCCGAGCGCGCGTTCACCGCGACCAACTCGAGCTCCGAGCTCCCGGCAAGCAGACGAGCCGCGTAGCGACCTATTCGTCCGAACCCGTTGATTCCGATGCGCACTGCCATAACCCTCATACCTCCTTGGACCCGCTATGTGTTCCTGAATATTCGGGATAGACCATTTGCGGCTGGGACTATCGACTCTGCCCAATCGCCTATCGCCCCCCATTACATCGCGCCGGAGGATCCCAGCACGTGGCGCATTTTGTGCTGCACCACATATTCCACCGATTCCCGGGCCGGCTTGAGGTATTTCCTGGGATCGAAGTTGGCGGGGTTCTCCGCGAGCTCCTTGCGCAGCGTAGCGGTCACTGCCAGCCGAATGTCCGTGTCGATATTGATCTTGCACACCCCGGAACGGGCCGCACGGAGCAGCGTTTCCTCGGGGACGCCCTTGGCGCCCTCGATCTCGCCCCCGTATTTGTTAGCCATATCCACGAATTCGGGCAGAACACTTGAGGCCCCGTGCAGGACCAGGGGATAACCGGGGAGGGTCTTGCTGATCCGCTCCAGCCGGTCCAGATCGATTTTCGGCTCCCCCTTGAACTTGTACGCCCCGTGGCTGGTGCCGATGGCCACAGCCAGGGAATCGCATCCGGAACGCTCCACGAACTCGGCCGCCTCGTCGGGGTTGGTGAAGACATTTTCCTCCGCGCTCACATCGTCCTCCACACCCGCCAGCTGTCCCAGCTCGGCCTCAACCCACACGCCCCGCTCATGGGCGTAGTCCACGACTTCCCGGGTTACCCGGATATTTTCCTCAAAGGGATGGTGCGAGCCGTCGATCATGACCGAGGTAAATCCCGCGTCGATGACCTGCTTGCAGATATCGAAGTCCTGTCCGTGATCCAGATGCAGGCAGACGGGGAGGTCACTCTCCTCCAGTGCCGCTTCCACCAGCTTGACGATGTACGTCTGCCCGGCATATCGTCGTGCCCCGGCGGACACCTGCAGAATGATGGGCGACTTTTCCTTCTCCGCGGCGCTGGCGATGCCCTGCACGATCTCCATGTTGTTCACGTTGAAGGCGCCGATGGCATAGCCGCCGGAGTAGGCCTGCTGAAACATTTCAGAGGGCGAGGTGAGTGGCATTTCCGCCTCCTTGCTGGTTGAGTGGAACAATGATTTGCCTGAGGGCCTATCGCTCGAGACAGGCATCCGCCTGTGCAACAGGGCCTTCTGGCCCAACCGGGACAACAGTGGCTTACGTCCTGAGCTCCTTGCAACGATGAGTGCCCTGAGGAGTGTTTCCGGGCGAGCGTAAAGTTGCCTCGTCTGCCCGGACTTGGGTATAGTACACCTGTACCACGCGGTTTTCCTCGATATCAAGCATGAGCAGAAACAAGGAACGCGCGGATTATCTTCTGGCCGAACAGGGCCTCGCCGAAAGCCGGGAAAGGGCCAAACGGATGATTATGGCCGGAGAGGTCTTTTGTCACCTTGAGGGCCGCAACCCCGAGCAGGTGAAAAAGCCGGGACAGCCCCTTCCTCCTGAGGCCCGCCTCACGGTCAGACAGCGGCAGCGTTTCGTCAGCCGCGGCGGAGACAAACTGGAAAGCGCCCTTACCTATTTCGGTCTGCCTATCGAGGGCGAAACCTGTCTGGACGTCGGGGCCTCGACCGGCGGATTCACCGACTGCCTCCTCCAGCACGGCGCACGCCGCGTCTACGCAACGGACGTGGGGAAGGGCTTGCTGGCCCACAGTCTGCGCCATGATCCGCGAGTGACTGTTCTGGAGGGGGTCAATTTCCGGCACGCGGAGCAGGACCTGCTTCCGGAAAAGGTGGACACGGCTGTCGCGGACTGCTCCTTCATCTCCCTGCGTCGTATCCTGCCCAGCATTCTGGTCTTCCTGGCTTCGGGCGGCCGTATCCTGGCCCTGGTCAAACCCCAGTTCGAGCTCTCGCGGAGCCAAGTGGACAAGGGCGTGGTGCGCTCGCAGGAGCTGCAGCAGGAGGCGGTTTCCGGCCTTTCGCGCCATGCCGGGGAGGAGCTGGGCCTGGAGTGCCTCGGCTCCGTCCCCTCCGGGGTCAAGGGGCCCAAGGGCAACCAGGAGTATTTTTTGCTTCTGCGCTCGCCGGAAACGACGTCGCGGCAACCCCACCGCTTTCAGAGCGCCGATCTCTGATCCGACCTCCGACATCCGAACGGCGGCTCACCAGCTCATTCGAACGGGAACTCCCTCACTGCGCATCTGTTCCTTAATCCCGGCAATGGTGTAGTTTCCGTAGTGCACAATGGAGGCGATGAGCGCGGCAGAGGCGTGGCCTGTGGAGGCGGCTTGCACCATGTGCTGCGGGCTTCCCGCACCCCCGGAGGCGATCACCGGAATGCGCACCGCGTCAGCAACCATCTGGGTCACGCTCAGCTCGTACCCGTCCTTGGTCCCGTCCGCGTCGATGGAGTTGAGGCAGATCTCCCCGGCCCCGAGACGCTCCGCCTCGAGAGCCCACTTCAGGGCGTCCATGCCCATGCGCTTCCTCCCGCCGTGAATGACCACCTCGTACCCCGATGGCGTGTCTCCTCCCGGCTCCACCCGAAGAACATCCATACCCAGGACCACGCACTGCGACCCAAAGGCCTCGGCCCCCCGGCGGATCAGATCCGGATCCTTGACCGCGGCCGAGTTGATGGAAATCTTCTCCGCTCCGCTCAAAAGGACCGCTCGCATATCCTCTACGCTCCGGATCCCGCCCCCCACGGAGAAGGGGATGAAGATCTGGGAGGCCACCCGGTCCACCACGTCGAGCATGATGTCCCGCCGCTCGTGGGACGCGGTGATATCGTAGAACACGATCTCGTCCGCACCCTGCTCGTAGTAGGCACGGGCCGTGGTCACCGGGTCGCCGATGTCCACGTTCCCCTCGAACTTGATCCCCTTGGTCAGGCGACCGTCCCGCACATCCAGACAGGGTATGACGCGCTTGCAAAGCATTAGCGAGCTTCCAGGGAATAGGTGTTGAAATTGTCCAGCAGGGTGAGCCCCGGCCGTCCGCTTTTCTCCGGATGGAACTGGACCGCCCACAGGCCCTCTCTACCCAGTACGGAGCAAAAGCGGGTCCCGTATGCGGTGCTCGCCAGCCAATAGGAGGTTTCGGGCACTGGGTAGTAGGCGTGGACGAAATAGAACTCGGCGCCGTCCCTTATCCCGGCAAAAAGGGGGGACGCCCCCTCCGTGCCGGTTACCGAGTTCCATCCCATGTGGGGGATGTTGATGGGCAGTCCCTCTTCGGTGAGGCCGGGGTCGAAACGCTGGCA
>CAYNCR010000151.1:0-6999 GCA_964395575.1 uncultured Desulfohalobiaceae bacterium | reverse complement strand
GGAAGACATCGATTATGCGGTCGATGGTCTTGGAGGCGTAGATGGTGTGCAGGGTGCCGAAGACCAGATGCCCCGTCTCGGCGGCTTCCAGGGCCAGCTGGATGGTTTCCAGATCCCGCAGCTCGCCCACGAGGATCACGTCCGGATCCTCGCGAAGGGCACCCCGCAGGGCCGCGGTGAAGTCCTGGGTGTCGCGTCCCACCTCGCGCTGGTTGATCAGGCAGTTGACCGGATCGTGCACGAACTCGATGGGATCCTCGATGGTCAGGATATGATCCTTCCGGTTCCGGTTCACATAGTCCATCATCGCGGCGAGCGTGGTGGACTTCCCGCTGCCCGTGGGCCCGGTCACGAGGACCAGTCCCTTGGGCAGCAGGGACAGGCCCTTGAGCACCGAGGGCAGACCCAGTTGCTCCACGGTCAGGATTTCCTGCGGAATCTCGCGGAAAGCCGCCGCCACGCCCCTGGCCTGCATGTAGTAGTTCACCCTGTAGCGGGCCAGTTGGGGCACTTCATAGGAAAAGTCCACGTCCCCGGTTTCCTCGAAGGCCTTGATCTTGGGCTCCGGGGTGATCTCGTAGAGCATCTTCTTGAGCTCTTCGTGCTCCAGAACCTTGTACTTGACCCGCTGGAGCTCTCCGTGCAGACGCACAACCGGCTGCGAGCCGGAGGAGAGATGCAGGTCCGATGCGCCCAGCTCATGGACCATCTTGAAGAAGGCGTCGATTTGCGCCATAGACGAATCCCCGGAATCTCATTGGTTGGCTGATACCTGCTCCTCCTGCCTGAGGGACTTGGCGAACTTCCAGACATAGTTGCCCCCGGACAAAAGCGTCACCCCCAGGGCGACAAGAATGAGCCCTTTCCCCCAGGGTGCTGGATCGAAACCCATCCAGGGGTAGTGCAGGACCAGGGGCACAATGGCCACGTCCTGGAGCACTGTCTTGAATTTGCCGAAAATATCCGCCGCGATCACCGTCCCCCGTTCCGCGGCCATGGCCCGGACACCGGTCACGACGAGCTCCCTGGCTATGATGAGGATAACGATCCACCCCGAAAGCCATTGCAGAGAGGTGAGCATGATCAGCGCGGAAACGACAAGCAGCTTGTCCGCGAGGGGATCAAGGAGCTTGCCCATGTTGCTTTCCAGATTATACCGCCTGGCCAATAGCCCGTCAAAAAAATCCGTGACTGTGGCGGCTATAAAGATAACCGCGGCCAAGAGGCAGGTTATCCTGGCGGGAAAATAGAGCAGGAGCACAAAGACCGGAATGGTAAGGATCCTGAGCAGGGTAAGATTGTTCGCCAGGTTGAACATCCTAGTCTTGGTTCTCGAAACGGCTATAGAAAGAGATGACCCGCTCGACATATTCCTTCGTTTCCTGATAGGGGGGGATTCCACCGTATTGATCCACTATTCCCGGTCCCGCATTGTATGCGGCAACAGCCAGTCTCATGCTGTCGTACTTCTCCAGCAGCCACCCCAGATAGCGCACTCCCGCGGCTATATTGTCCTCGGGATCAAAGGGGTCCTCTACCCCGAGGTCCTTCTGGGTCATGGGCATGATCTGCATCAGGCCCTGCGCTCCAGCGGAGGATTCGGCCCTGCGCCGGAAGTCGGACTCCACCTTGAGCACCGCAACACCCAGATCCGGATCCACTCCGTGCTGCGTCCCGTACTTGCGGACCAGCCATTTGAGCTCCTTGCGCGAATAGCGCTTCTCCCCGTAGACGCAGAAGGGCTTGTACTCCTTTGAATCCGGGGTATCCGTCACATGGAGGACCCCGTCATCGTCCTTGTAGTAGAAAAGCCCTTCCGCATGGGCTGCTTGCCCCACAAGGAACAGGAGCAGAACGAATGCGGCGACCACGGGCCAGCCCGGCTTCCCGGGCCCCGGCTCAGGCCTCTTCCGCGACAAGCGGCACAAAATGGGCCTCCCCTGCATCCTGTTTCGAGACCCGGCCCTCCTTGCGCTCCACGCGAACCAGGCGCTGACGGCCTCCCTCCACTTTCAAGGGCAAAAGCATCACACCCCCCTCATGGAGCTGATCCAGAAGCACATCTGGAATCCTGTCTCCGCCGGCTGTGACCAGAATCCGTTCGAAGGGGGCTTCCTCGGGCCATCCCAGCACGCCCGCTGCAAGCCGCAGCTTGACCGAAAAGTAGCGCATGGCGTTCAGGCGCTTCAGGGCGTCCAGATACAGGGGCTTGATCCGCTCTACGCTGAAGACCTCCGCTCCCATCTCCGCAAGAACGGCAGCCTGGTATCCGGACCCCGTGCCGATCTCCAGCACGCGCATTCCGGGCTCGACCCGAAGCAGCGAGCTCATTCGGGCCACCACATAGGGTTGGGATATGGTCTGCCCCTGCCCTATGGGCAGGGCGTTGTCGCTGTAGGCCTGGGCCTGGAGGGCCTCCTCCACGAATTCGTGCCGCTTGACCCTGCCCATGGCGGCCAGAACGGCCTCGTCCTCGATCCCCTTGGCCCGCAGCTGGTCCCGGACCATGGCCCTGCGCCGGAATCGCTGATCCACGGACCGCGCCCCGTGCCTCATCCAAGCTCCCTTCATCTGGCCGAGGCTGCCTTGCGGCTTGCTCCGGCGCCGTCGATTCCTGATTCCCGGACCCTGTCCAGCATGGTGCGGATTCCGGAGCGCGCCGCCTGCAAAAACGCACTGTAGGCACTGCTCACAGCGGGAGTGAGGCAGACACGACACTCCGTGCTTTCCGGCTCAATGCCCACTAATTGCATCTGAAGCTCGTCACTGAAGACGGAGGAAAAGGCCACGGCGTCCAGGATCCAGGGGCTTCGCAGACTGGCCCTGCGCTGCTGCAGCTCCTCCTGGTCGTACGCATACACCGTACCCGGCTCGTTGCCGTAGCTTACAGTATGCAGGAGCAAAAGCCCCTGACAGCCCTCAAAGAACAAGGGGTCCTGATCGAATTCCGTCCGATGCACGAAGCGAACATCCGCCGGCCAGTCCTCCCGGTGCAGGTCCCTGATGGCGTAGAACCCCAGGCCGTCGTCGCCGTTTAGGGCGTTGCCCAGTCCCAGGACCATAATGCGTGTGCTCATAGTGCCACCGCTTTTTGCCTTTGTCCTTTCTCCTGGTATCGGGACCCTTCCACGACGAACGCTCCCATTCGGGGATAATGCCGGGGATACAACGCAGTGCCCCGCCACTCAGCGCAAGCTCGAGTGCAGCTCGTCCATGGCCTGCTGCTGTTCGGCAAAGGAGGAAAATCCGGCCTGGTGCAGGGCGTCCTCCACCGTGCCCTGCCAGTCCCAGTTGGCGTAGAGAACCGGCTTGTGCAGGGTGTGTCTGAGGTGATTCAGCTCCTGGCGGTAGAACTCTTCCCTGTTCGTTCCCATGTGGTTGTGGATCTGCTCGTGCAGGCGATTCATCTCGCCCTCGTACCAGGCCATCACATCCTCGGCAGTGGTGTCCTGACGCAGGATGTGCCCGTAGTTCTGCTCCTTCAGCCGTTCGCAAAGCCTGTCAAAATACTGTCTCCCGAGCCAGTCCCCCAGCTGGCTCACCGGAATCTCCTCGGCTTCCAGCTCGGCGATGGCCTCCTTGGTCTGGGGGTAGGTGTCCGCCACCACGGAGGCGGAGATAATGCCCGCAATGCAGACCAGGCCGCGAATGATGGTGCTGTTGGACACGCCCTGGCCGCAGAATCCCACCTTCTTGCCGTATTTCTGACCGGTGAAGACGGTCACCAGGATGGCCCAGACCACCGCCGGGTCCTCTTCGTCGTACACATGCCGCAATCGGGCGTTGTCCCGATCCGTGCCCAGCACGAGCTGGGTCATGTCGTTGGAGCCGATGGAGAATCCGTCGAACTCCTGGATGAACTGCTTGGCCAGGATGGCGTTGCTCGGGATCTCGGACATGAGGATGACCTTGAGCCCGTCCTCCCCGCTGCGCAGGTTGTGCACCCGCTCCATGTAGCGCTTCATGCTGCGCGCTTCTTCCAGGGTGCGCACAAAGGGGAGCATGATGGACAGGTTCCTGCCGCCGAAGACGCCCCTGGCCAGCTTGAAGGCCTCCAGCTCCCAGTCGTGCATGTCCCGGGACACGCCGCGATATCCCATCATGGGATTGTCTTCCTCGTCCTCGTAGAGCATGCCCCCGGTCAGATTGCGGTATTCGTTGCTCTTGTAGTCCGTGGTGCGGTAGATGATCTCCTTGCCGTAGAAGGCCAGGGCGAACATGGCCAGGCTCTGGGCCAGGGTCTGGACGTAGAGCTCCTTGCCGGTACGGTAGCCGCGGGAGCGGATGTGCTGCCGTATTTTGTCCGGCATGGCCTTGAGGTCATCCATGGTTCGGGACAGCCCCACCTTCTGGGCCACGTCCTGGCGCATCTTGCGAATGCGCTCCAGCACCTGCCGGACTTCGGGATCGTCATCGATCTCCTCCACACGGGAGGCGATCTTTTGCTGAATCTCCTCGCGCTCCCGGCGGGCTTCGGGGTCCGCTTCCGAAAGCTGCAAGAGCCGTTCCGCATACCCCATGACCTGGCTGATGTGCTCGCTCAGATCCGTGGATGTCTTGAGCACATCCAGCACATGGGTAGCCCGCTCCAAGTAGCGGTCCAGCTGGGCGTCCAGCTCGCGAATGCGTCGCTGCAGGGCGAGGACTTCCTCCGTGCCCCTGGCGCTCACCTGCTCGCTGAGCTTTTCGATCTCCCCGCCCAGGCCGGTCAGGATGCCCACATACTTCCGCAGATTGAGGTCAAAGGTCAGGATGCCGGCATCGAGCTGATCCTTGACGATTTTTGTCAGCTGGTTCTCCAGATCGTCAAGCTTCTGTTCCACCTTGTCCTGCAGCGTGCCCTGATCGTAGGCATCCAGGGCCAGGGGGTGGACCCCGATGTTGCCCAGCATGAACTCCGCGCGCAAGAGCCCCACCTCGAAGTCCGGGACCTGGCGCAGGCGGGAGAGGAACATGGCCTGCCCCACGTCCGCCAGAATCAGGCCCACCTTGGTCCGCGTGTCGGGGATCCGGCTCACGTCGACCTCGCCGCCCATCTCGATCATGGGCAGCTCCCCCTTGAGGACCTGGCCCCGCGAGCCGTCCACGGTGACCATCTGACCGTCCAGGGCCCGCAGAAATTCCACCCGGTTGATGCCGATCACGGAAGGAATGCCCAGCTCGCGCGAGGTGATCGCCGCATGGCTCGTGTCTCCCCCTGCGCTGGCCAAAACCGCGGAGGCGATGCGCATCCCCGGGACCATGTCCGGGTCCGTCCGCTCGGCTGCCAGGATATCGCCCTTGTTGATCTTGTTCAGCTCCAGGGCCGAACGCAGAAAGCGCACCCTGCCGCTGCCCGCTCCTCTGGAGGCGCCGTTGCCCTCCAGCAGGACCTCGGCGTGCTGTAGGAAGGCGGGATCCACCTCCCGGCGGCGCATGAAAATGGTATGAGGGTGCTTCTCGAATTCCGCGTTCCAGCGGGTTTCCGGACGGGCCTGCACGAACCACAGCCGGTCCCACTGATCGATGCAGAATTCGGTATCCATGATGATCCCGTCGTAGGCCCGGCTTATGGCGCGGACGCCCTTGGCCACCTCCTCGGCCTGGGCCAGGGACAGGGACCAGCGGAACATGTCCTCATCGGAGACGGGGACGATCTTGGTCCCGCTGCGGTCCTCCTCGTACACGATCTTCTTGTCCTTGCAGCCCATCTGGCGGATGACCACCTCGTTCCCGTCATCCCGCTGATAGACATAGAACTTGTCCGGAGTGACCGTACCGGAGACCACTGCCTCGCCCAGTCCGTAGCTGGCGTCCATGGAGACCAGGTCCTTGCGGTCCGTGCCCCGGCATCCGGTGGCCGTGTCCGCGCTGAACGCCGTGCCGGAGATAACCGGATTGATCATGCGCATGATGCACACGGACAGGGAGGTGTTCTCGATGGCCCATTCCCGCTTGGCCTCCTCGGCGACGGAATCGTCCCCGGTGTTCTCCGCCCGGGCCACGGCGTCCAGGATGGCCTCGCGCCGGTAGGTCATGGAGCGCAGGTTGTACGCGGAGGCGCAGTTCCACTGGAAGGCCTCGACGCACTCATTTTCGCTCATGATGTTCAGGTAGGTGTCCTGAAGACCGGCAAAGGCCTTCTTGCGGCTGTCCTCCCCGGCAGCGGAGGAACGGACCGCCACCGGAACATTGTCCCGGCCCGTTTCCTTGCAGATATTGCTGTAGGCCTCAGCCACGGCCTCCTCGACATCCCGGGGCAGATTCACGGAGAGGATGGCGGCCTGCACCAGCACGGAGCGCTTGCGGAGCTGGTCGATCCCCTCGGGGGACAGGGCGAAGCCCTCCACCACATTATTGATGAATTTCCGCAGACGGATCATGCTCTCGCGGCCGTATTGGGCCTGGCTCTCGCGAACCTTGGCCGCGTTGCGGCGCACGAAATTGCCCAGAAATTCCGGATCGGCATTGGCGTCGACACCGCTCCAGTCCGTCTCGTTGTATTCCTGCTCCACGAGGCTCCGGATCAGACCGGCATTGACACGTGTTTCGTCCAGGAGCTTGTGGAAAGCTTTTGCGGAGATGGCCCGGAACTGCGGGGCGCGGATCTCCTCGAGCTCGCTGATGATGGCGGTGTTGTAGTTCTTTCCGCCCACCAGGAGCTCGCCTTCCTCGCCCAGAGCGAATATATCGGCCCCGGTCAGGATCAGGTGACCGCGGATCTCCTCCAGGGAGCCCGTTTGGCCTTCTTCCCGGACCTCCTCATTCGAGGGCTGCTGGACGTTGTTCTCCGTATCATTCTCGGACATGGCCTTGCCTCCTTCCTTTGCCGGATTCCCTCCGGCACAGAACGGATTCTTTGCAAATGTCCCCTGTTTCTTAGCACACAAGGCTCTGACAGGACAAGTGCGGGACTCACCAGCTTGTGTTCTCCTGACTGGTAAAGCCCAGACGTCGGACGTCCGAGATCCGACGTCCGACATCCGATCTCCGACCTCCGATATCCGATGTCCGACGTCC
>CAYNCR010000150.1:0-7027 GCA_964395575.1 uncultured Desulfohalobiaceae bacterium | reverse complement strand
TCGCGGACAATTCCTCAATAATTCAACATCTTGGCCACATTTTCATACAAAAAAAAGACACCGGAGAAAAAGCATGAGCGAGGACCTGAAGCACATCACCAGCGAAGAGCTCAAAACCAATGACGGCAGCGAGGGGACCGCCTACATCAGCTATCGGGGCCGTGTCATCGATGTGAGCGGGAGCAAGCTCTGGAAGGGCGGCAAGCACATGAACCGGCACGCTGCGGGAGCCGATCTCACCCAGGAGCTGCAGAACGCCCCGCACGGCGAGGAAGTCCTGGAGCGCTACCCTCAGGTGGGCCTTTTGGAGGGCGCCGAAACAGAGCAGCAAACGAAAGGGGAGGAGAGAAACCTCCCGGGCCTGATCCAGCGCTTTCCCTTTCTGCAGCGCCATCCCCATCCCATGACGGTCCATTTTCCCCTGGTCTTCGCCATGATCGGACCCCTGTTTCTGATTCTGCGCCTTTTAAGCGGCTACGAGCCCTTCGGCGAGACCGTTCTTCACTGTCTGGGAGCGGGGGTCCTCTTCACCCCCGTGGCCATACTTACCGGCCTCTATACCTGGTGGCTCAACTTCATGAGCCAGCGGATGCGGCAGGTGACCTTCAAGCTCGCGCTCACCCCGCTTCTTTTCCTCATATTCGCCGCCACCTTCCTTTGGCGTCTGAGCAGCCCGGACCTGCTTGCCGAGCCGAGCGCGGCCTCTGTTGTCTATGTGCTGCTTGTGCTCGCCCTGGCTCCCGTTGCCGGGCTGATAGGATGGTTCGGGGCCACCATGACCTTCCCTCTGGAAAAGAAGTAGGTTCCCCGTTCACCGTTCAGCGTTGCGGGTTTCGAGTTCAAGCGGCGAATGGTTGAGGGCTCACTCCGGCTTGCGGGCCAGATGCGCCGCCGCCACGCCGTTGGAGAACAAAAAGTATTCGCTCTGCGCGAATCCGCAGTCACGGAAAAAAGCGGTAAGCTCTCCGGCAACGGGAAACATGCGGATGGTCTGGGCCAGCCGGAGATAGGCCAGACCCGATCCTGCAACAAGCCGTCCCACCAGGGGCATGGCCGTAAAGGAATAGGCGCCGTACGCGGCGCGGAAGAGCGGATTGACCGGACGGGAGAACTCCAGGCACATGAACCGTCCTCCCGGCCGGAGCACACGCAGGACCTCGCGCGCCCCGGCCCCCGGATCCGCGAGATTGCGGATCCCGAATCCGAGAAGGACCGCGTCCAGGGATTCGTCCCCGAAGGGTAGACATTCCGCATTGCCCTGGATCCAGTCCAACCCGTGATTGGCATGTTCCCCCTTTTTCCGTCCCGCCTGGAGCATGGGCAGGGTGAAATCGCACACCGCAAAGATTCCCTCTTCTCCAGCCGCATCCCGGGCCAGGCGAGCCAGATCTCCTGTTCCGCCGCACAGATCGGCGATCCGCTCTCCGGGACGGATGCCGGCCAGATCCACTGCCCGCCGCTTCCAGAAACGATGCATTCCCAGGCTGAGCAGAGTGTTCATGAGATCGTACCGCTCGGCCACATCCGCGAAATGCCGCCGCACCCGCTCAGGCTTTTGGGACGGATCCATTCGTTCCGCGCCAAAACGGGCCCATCGCCGGCCCTCCTCTTCCGGGGCGAGGGGCTCTAACCGCCGCCACGCGGTAAACCAGCGACTCATTGGTCTTTCTCCTCGAGAGCTTCCGCAGCTGTTCGACTTTTTTCCTCATCCCCGCCACCGGGACGGCGGCAATGCATGAGGTAATTGACCACCGCCGGTCCGGCGACGCGACACAGGCGCAGACCGGGAATATAGATCAGACCGGAGATATCCAGAACCCTCAGGCCGGACTGTTCCGCCCAGGCCGCCAGCTCTCCCGGCCTGACGAAGGCGCGCCAGTCATGGGTTCCCCTGGCCACGACGCGGAGGCAGTGCTCCGCAACATACACCGCCAACAACGCCGCCAGGGCGTTCCGGCTGATGGTGGCGAAGAACACATCCCCTCCCGGACGGGCCATTGCGGCACAGGCCCGAACCAGATCCCCCGGTCGCGGCACGTGCTCCAACAGCTCCATGCAGAGGACCGTATCGAATTGGTCCGGATAATCCCTGGAAAAGGGCTCCGCGGAAGCCAGCCTGTAGTCCAGGTCCAGCCCTGATCCTTGGCTGTGCCCTTTGGCCGCGCCAATGGCCCCCTCACCTGGATCGATTCCGATCACCCGGGCGCCGCGTCGGGCCAGGGCCTCGCTCAGAATACCGCCCCCGCAGCCAACATCCAGGATCCGCCGTCCCGGCAACCGGGTTCGAGAGGCCACATAGCCGGTCCGGGCCGGAGTAATATCGTGCAGGGCACGCATGCCCCGCCCCGTCCCCCACCAGGAGGCGGTCAGGGCATCGAACCGATCCAGCTCCGCCTGGTCCACATCGCTTGACCGCGACATGATCCTCCTCTGGGCGCAATCCCTCAGGTGCAGCCCCGGCACACTGCAAAGCGTTTACATGCACCCCGGGCTGCGTTAGGCTCCAATCATTCCATCATCAGGAGTCAGTATGCCCCGAAAGTGGCGCTACCTGCAATCCCAGCGCGAACGCGGTCTCAGCATCCTCTCCCTGCGCACCGACACAGCCGTTTCCCCGCGCACCGGCGAAACCCACGAATTCCATATCCTGGAGTCACCTCCATGGGTCAACATCCTCCCCCTGACGCCTGAAGAGGACGTGGTGCTGGTGCGCCAGCAGCGTCACGGCATCCGTGAGGCGACGCTGGAGCTGCCCGGAGGCCTGGTCGAATCCGGGGACAGCCCCCAAGAGGCCGCGCTTCGGGAATTGCGCGAGGAGACCGGGTTCGACCCCGGCACGGTGACTCATCTGGGCAGTGTCCATCCCAATCCGGCCTTTCTGGACAACCAGTGCCACATGTTCCTCTGCCGGGGGGTCGAGCCCACGGGAAAGCAGGACCTGGACGAAAAGGAGGACATCCGGATCGAGACTCTCCCCTTGCGGGACATCCCGGGCATGATCGCCGACGGATCGATCACCCACTCCCTGGTTCTGTGCGCCTTCTTCTATTACTTCCTGGACAATCCCCTGCTCCTGTCCGGCGAAGGACCGTAAGCCCTTAGCGCCGTGCCGAATCTCGAAAAAAAACCGCGGGCTCTTCGCCCGCGAAAATCGAAGCCTCAACGAGCGAGGAATCCCATGCCCAGCCAGTCAGGAAATGACCAGTCCGATTTCACCGTCCAGCAGTTCCTGGAACGTCAGATCGCTCCCACAACAGGGTGCACCGAGCCCGTTGCCGTCGCCTTCGGGGCGGCGGCAGCCGCCTCCCTCCTCGAGGTAGGGGAAAGCGTTCAGCGGGTCCGTGTCCGCGTGGACCCAGGGGTGTACAAGAACGGGCTCGGGGTGATGATACCGGGAACCGGCGGACTTCGGGGGCTGGAGCTGGCCTCGGCCCTGGGGGCTGTATGCGGCGATCCCGCCCATGGGATGCAGCTTTTGCGGGACACGGACGAAAAATGTCTCGCAGCGGCCCGGGCCCTGGTCCAACAGGGAAAGGTGAGCGTGGTGCTGCAGGACGATGCGGACAGCCTCCTCATCGAGACCGAGCTCGAGGCAGAAGAGCGCACCTGCGGCTCGCTGATCCGCGAGCGCCACGAGAACCTGGTCAGCCTGACCAGCCGGGGCGAAGAAGTGGCCAGCGATCTCCTGACAAAGCGGGAGTCCGCCGGCAGCCACAGCGGAACCGGAGATATGGACCGCTGGCTGCACGGGCTGACCCTGGAGGCCATACTGGGGATGCTCCCTCGCCTCAGCCGGTATGACCTCGACTTTCTCCGCAGGGGAGTGGAAATGAACGTGGCCCTGGCGGAACACGGACTGGCCCGTTCCTGCGGCGACGGTGTGGGAGCCGGGCTCGCCGCGCTGCAGGAGGCGGACGGTGCCGGCAGGGACATGGAACGAAGCGCCCAGGTCTGGACCGCAGCGGCAGCGGACGCCCGCATGGCAGGAGTGGATCTCCCCGCTATGAGCTCCGCCGGAAGCGGCAACAACGGGCTCACCGCGGTCCTGCCCCTGTACGCCGTGCAGCGCCACCTCTCCTGTCCGGAGGACAAGCTCCTGGAGGGCGTGTGCCTGAGCCATCTGGTCAATGCGGTGATCAAGGCCCATCTGGGCCGGCTCTCCGCAGTATGCAGCTGTTCCGTGGCAGCGGGATCCGGAGCCGCCGCGGGCATAGCCCACCTCCTCGGCGGCGGGAAGGACGACGTCTCCGCGGCGGTGATCAACGTGGTGGAGGACCTGGCCGGCGTTCTCTGCGACGGGGCCAAGCCTGCCTGTGCCCTGAAACTGGCTACAGCCGCGGGCTCGGCGGTTCGCTCCGCGCGCCTTGCCCTGCGCGGCGTCAACATCCCGTCCTCGGAAGGGATCGCCGGGGACGGACTGGAAGAAACCGTCTCTAATCTGGGTGCCTTGGGCAGACGCGGCTTCCCCCAGCTGAACCGGGCCATCCTGGAAACCATGCTGGACAAGAAGCGCCCCTGATTCGTTCTCGATCCCAGGGGCATCCCCTATTCGTCCTTGCCTTCGCCCAGAATAAAGGCCTCGGTTTGTTCCCAGGCCCGATCGTCGCTGTACTGCTTAGGCGGATGCTTCATCAAGAAACAGCTCGGCCCGAGCAAAGGCCCTGCCTGACCCCGATCCAGAGCCAGCTTCAGACAGCGGATGGCGTCGATGGCACATCCCGCGGAATTGGGTGAATCCTCCACCGAAAGCTTAAGGTCCATGCTTACGGGCACGTCCCCGAAGATCCGTCCCTCCATGCGAATGAAGGCGACCTTGTTGTCCTGCTGCCAGGAAACATAGTCACTGGGCCCCACGTGGATAGCCCCCTCCGCCAGCCGCTTTCCCGCCACGGCCTGCACCGCCTCGGTCTTGGACTCCTTCTTGGAGGCCAGCCTGCTCCGGTTGAGCATATTCAAAAAGTCCGTATTGCCGCCGGTATTGAGCTGATAGGTCCGGGTCAGCTCCACCCCCCGCTCCCGGAAGAGATCGCTCAAGGCCCTGTGCACGATGGTAGCCCCGAGCTGAGACTTGATGTCGTCGCCAACAAGGGGCAGCCCCGCGCTCTCGAAGCGCTCCGCCCATTCCGGATCGCTGGCGAGGAAAACCGGAATGTTGTTGACCATCCCCACCCCTGCGCGCAGGGCGCATTCCGCGTAGAAGCGCGTCGCCTCCTCCGAGCCAACCGGCAGATAGTTGAGAAGGATCTGCGCACCGCTTTCCCGCAGAAGCCGAACCACCTGCTCCTGGTCCAGCTCTGCCTCCACTGCGGGCAGAAAGGTATCCTCCTCCGAGTAGCCACTCATGTGCTCGGAGAATCCGTCCAGGATCCTTCCCATGCTCACGATCACCCCTTGGCGGGGAATGTCCGGATAAAACACCTTGGCGCAATTGGGGGCGGCGAATACGGCCTCGGCAAGATCCCTGCCCACCTTGCGCCGATCAATGTCCAGGGCGGCCACCACCTCCACGTCGTCGGGGCGGTACCCCCCGATCTCCCAGTGCATCAGGCCCACGGCATCCCGGGACCCTTTCTCACCATAGGCGTATATTCCCTGCAGCAGGGCACTGGCACAGTTGCCCACACCCGCAATCGCAATCCTGATCCGGCTCATGGCTCCGCTCCTTGTCCTTTTCCCCTGCTTTCACAAATCAGAGCTCTAGGGCGTTCCTTGGATACCCGGCATGGTTGCAGGCGTAGCACCCCAGGACAGAAGAGCCACTCCTGTGAATGGACCGGAATTTCCTCTGGTGCAGCAAATCCCGGAATTCTCAATATCTCACCGGAATGCATCCATATTTATTTTATCATAGAGGATCAATCTGAGGAAGGGCAAAACCGGGTGTCCCAATTTTCACTCAAAGCGAAGCAAGGAGACGAAATAGGCGAGCCCTTTTTTCACCGAATCTGCTCCATTGCATTAAGGACTGAATTTTCTTAGAGTGAAATGGATACCTTGAATTGGAATCCATTCACTCACTGCCATCAGTCGGGGAGAGTTTTGCCCGACACTCACCAAGTCGCGCCGGCTTGCAGGAAGATCCCGCACAAACGTCTCGACCCCGAGAGCCCTTTCGGCTCTTCGCTTCCGGAGTTGCGGAGATGGCAGGAAAAAGCACAAGGAGGTCCCATGGCCGACTTTATGGAACTCGTCCGCACCAGGCGCACCGTGCGCAAATTCACAGAGGATGAGGTCACCGCGGATCAGCTGAACACCATCCTGGAAGCCGCCAGATGGACTCCGTCCTGGGCCAACACCCAGTGCTGGGAGATCATTACTGTCACCCGGCAGGATCTGAAGGAATCGCTGCAGGAAACCCTTTTCAAGGGCAATCCGGCGAGCAAGGCCATGACCCAGGCCCCGGTTGTGCTTGTTCTCTGCGGCAGGAAACAGACATCAGGATACTACAAGGGTGAGGTCACCACCAAGTTCGGCGACTGGCTCCTTTTCGACCTGGGCCTTGTGACCCAGACCATTTCCCTTGCCGCCCATTCCCTGGGACTCGGCTCCGTGATCGTGGGGCTCTTCGATCACGACAAGGCCAAAGAGGTCCTGCAGGTCCCCGAGAATAGCGAGCTGGTGGCCATGCTCCCCTTGGGCCATCCGGCCCAGGAGCCCCAGACGCCGGAAAGGCGCAGCGTGGAGGATTTCACCCACAGCGAGACCTGGTAGAGCCCCGGGTACGCAAACGCCCCGGACCACGCAGACGTGGGCCGGGGCGCCTGCCTTATGGCTCGCCATATTTCCCTGGTCGCCAAGACCTAATGTTCAAGGAGTCTCGCAACACTCCTCATCCCCGGGCCGACCCGGGCACAACCAAGCATGAAAATAGTGCGCGGGGAGCCCTGTTGAATCCTGCCTTCGGCAGGGCAGCTACACTGCATTCAACAGGGCAAGTCGGGGATTGCGCTGAGGCCTGTGTTTCATCCCGGCGTCCAGTGCAGGGAAGGGCTCACGCTGAGCGACTCATGCCCGCGAGACACCGGTT
>CAYNCR010000149.1:0-7085 GCA_964395575.1 uncultured Desulfohalobiaceae bacterium | reverse complement strand
ATGAGTCAAAATGCCCCGTGTCGGCTTACGGTTCGGCAAAGTGCTGAATAGTTACCAAAAAACTTGAATTCACTTATGTTTTATGATTCCATGCTCTGCACTAGAATTTGAATAAACATTGACAGAGTCAGATCCTGGACATGATTTTTCCGGGATTTTTATTCAAACGACAAACATATGATCCATGAATCCTTGAGCTGTTCGTACGAAGCTACTCTTTGCAACGAGGGATGAATTCAGCATTATGCCATATCCAGAAAACAAGGATAGCTCTCCTGAACGCATTAAGGAGCTGGAAGAGGAGCTCGAAAGCTATAGACGGAGCAAAGATCTCCGGCTGGTTGTTGAAAATTCCAACTGCATCGTTTTGCGGCTGGATAGCCATGGCTTCATCACATTCATCAACAATTTTGCCCTTTCCTTTTTCGGATTTTCCAAAGAAGAGCTTCTCGGAAAAAACGTCATAGGTACCATCGTCCCCGCCCGCGAATCATCAGGCCGCGATCTTTCCCGGTTGTTTCAGAATCTTTTGAGCCAACCCGATAAATTTGTGACCAATGAAAATGAAAACATTTGCAGCAATTGGGAAAAGGTTTGGATTTCCTGGATCAATGCCCCTCTTGTGGATACTCGCGGTCGCCTTTGTGAAATCATCTGTATCGGGAACGACATAACCAGACGCAAACGCGCCGAAGAACAATTGCGCCAACACCATGCCATGCTTGCCCGCACCGAGAGGATCGCCTCCGTGGGAAGCTGGGAATGGGATATCGCCAGAGACAGGGCTTGGTGGTCGGACGGGCTTTTCAGAATCTTTCAAAGAAATCCGGCGGATGGCGCTCCGCCTTTTTCGGAGCTAGCCTCCCTTTATCACCGGGAGGACCATGCCAAGCTTCGTGACGCGGTCCAGCGCTGTATTCGGGACGGAACCCCCTATGAGCTGGAGCTCAGGGTTTTCCGCGCCGACAACCGGATGCGCCGCTGCATAGCCAGAGGGGAGGCCCAGACGGATGCGCGGGGACACATTGAGCGCCTTGTCGGATCCCTTCAGGACATTACCGAACGTAAGGAGACCGAGGAAGCCCTGCGCCACTCGAAAAACCACTACCGAGCCATTTTCGAAACCTCAGGCACAGCGATCATTATCCTTGAAGGCGACACGACCATCTCTCACGTCAATTCCAATTTCGAGGAACTGTCCGGATATGCGCGGGAGGAGCTACAGGGAAGAAAATCATGGCTCGATTTCGTGCACCCCGAGGATGCGCCCAGAATCGAGGAACACCACTATCAGCGCCGTGAGCATCCCGACTCATCGCCCAAGCGATATGAACACCGTTTCATCGATCGAAGCGGCACCGAACACCATTTGCTCATGTTCGTGGGCCTTATCCGCGAAACCAACCAAAGCGTGGCCTCTTTTATCGACATCACCGAGCGCAAGCAGATGGAAGAACGTCTGGAGGAGATGACCCTTTACGACAGCCTCACCGGCCTCTATAACCGCAATTTTTTCGAAACTGAGATGGAGCGTTTTTCCCGTGGCCGCCACAGCCCTGTGGGTATCGTTGTCTGCGACCTGGACGGGTTAAAGTTCGTCAACGACACCCTCGGCCATCGGAGCGGCGACGAAATGCTCGCCAATGCCGGTCATATCCTCAAAAGAAGCTTCCGATCCAGCGATATCGTCTCCCGCATTGGAGGTGACGAATTCGCCATATTGCTGCCCAAGACGCAAAAAAGGCATGTCACCCAGCTGATCCAGCGTCTACGCAATGAAGTGTCGGCCTTCAACGCCGGAAAGCCGAAGATCCCTGTCTCCTTATCCATCGGTTGCGCAGTAAGTGATCAAGAGGCTCCGAACATGCAGCATCTGTTTCGCGAAGCGGACAACCGGATGTATCGGGAGAAAATCCAGAGTGTAAAGAGCGGACGCAACGACATTGTGCAGGGCCTGACCACTGCGATCGAGGCCAGGGACTTCGCGACGGAGGGACACTGCGACAGGTTGCAAAAGTTGACCGTTCCCCTGGCCCGGTCCCTGAATCTGTCCGAGAACCGCATCAACGATCTCCTCCTGCTCGCCCGCTTTCACGACCTGGGGAAGGTGGGTACTCCCGATCGCATCCTTTTCAAGCCCGGGTGTCTCAAATCCGACGAATACCAGGAGATGAAACGGCACTGCGAGACAGGACACCGTATTGCCAGATCGGTCATGGATCTCAAGCCCGTAGCGGATTGGATCCTCAAACACCATGAACGCTGGGACGGACAGGGTTATCCGCTGGGATTGCAGGGCACGGACATCCCATTGGAGTGCCGGGTAATCGCTATTGCTGACGCGTACGACGCCATGACCAGTGATCGACCCTACCGCAACGCCATGTCCCACAAGAATGCGGTCGAGGAACTGCGCCGCTGCGCAGGCACCCAATTCGATCCCGAATTGACGGAGCAATTCATCGCTCTTTTTTGACAAACCAGGGCCCTAGAGCCTCTATCGTGCTGCTCCTGAATCTCCATACGGTGATTTTTGCCACACCATCTGGTGTCGCGTGGAGGTGGTTTCCGGATTCGAAGTTCCTGTCATCTTTTCTCTCATTTGATGGACTGCGATAGTGGCTTCCCCCCCTTGAACAGCATCGGCTTCCGCAAGCATAACCCATTTTCGAGGCCCCATCACACTGTCTGCAGTCTCCCTTGCGTGAGATCTGCTTGACACCGAATTCAATTATCTTATATATGAACAAGTGTTCAACTGTTTGTTTGGAAGGAGCCCAGTATGAGCCAGGAGGATAAAGAGGAAACCTGCAAACGGCGACAGGTGCACCCCGAAAGCCTGGCCCTGGTGCGGTCCTCGGACTTCGGCGAGGACACGGCACAGGGTCTGGCGGATCTCTTCCGCATCCTCGGCGAATCCACGCGGGTCAAGATCCTGCACGCGCTCTCCTGTACCGAGCTGTGCGTCTGCGACCTGAGCGAGCTGCTGAACATGAGCCACTCCGCGGTTTCTCATCAACTGCGGCTATTGCGGGCGAACAAGCTGGTGCGCTTCCGCCGCAGCGGCAAGAACATTTTCTACAGTCTGGACGACGAACATGTGGAGGGTCTCCTGAGCCAGGGGACGGAACACATCCAGGAGGATCGGGGCTAAGATTTTCGGCTTCGCTCTGCACGGCCGGCTGGGCCATATCTTTGCGGACACGCTGTATCAAAAATGGCCGCGCTCCCATGGCAATCGATACAGCACACAGTCAGACACGAACGAATGAATCGCAAGACACGATGGAGAAGCGGTGTGAGGCAAGACGCGAGAGAGCAGGACGAAAGGACGGCTTTTCGCGAGGCCGGATCGGAAACGGGTCCATCCCGCTCCGGGACGGCAAGCTGTAACTTGCAGGATGCGACCTGCACCTGCGGCGCACCCCGGTCGACCGAACAGGGCTTTTCCCTGATCCGGAATATCGCGGATCTGGCGCCCGGTGTGGCGATCTATATCCTAGCCTGCCTGCAGTGGTGGCTGACCCTCCTTCCCCTCCCCCTATGGGGAACACTCGCCCTCTTCGTGCTGGCCTATGTCCTCATCGCCAGGGACATCCTGGCCAGCACCCTGCGAAACCTCCTCTTCGGCCGGATCTTCGACGAGTTCTTCCTCATGACCCTGGCCACACTGGGGGCATTCGCTATCGGCGCCTACGCAGAGGCCGTGGCGGTCATCCTCTTCTTCAAGGTGGGAGAGATGGTGCAGGAGTCCGCGGTGGACAAATCCCGACGCTCCATAACCGGACTGTTGGACCTCCGCCCCGACCGGGCCAGTGTGGAGCGGGAAAACGAGGTGCTCACAGTGGATCCCGCCGAAGTGGAGGTGGGGGACGTGATCCAGGTCAAGCCCGGAGAGCGGATTCCCCTGGACGGGGAAGTGGTGCAGGGCAGGTCGAACCTGGACACCTCCGTGCTCACCGGCGAATCAGCCCCTGTCAACGTCGAGCCGGGATCCGGCGTCTATTCAGGAAGCATCAACAATTCCGGGCTGCTCAGGGTGCGGGTGACCAAGCCCTTTTCCGCCTCCACCATGAGCAAGATACTGGAGCTCGTGGAGAACGCCCAGTCCCAGAAAGCCCCCACGGAACAGTTCATCAGCCGCTTCGCCGCCTACTACACGCCTGCCGTGGTCTTCGCCGCCCTGCTCATCGCCGTGGCCCCCCATGCGATCCACGCCTTCTTACCGCCCCTTCAGGGCCTTTTCGACCAGGCCCCGCTCTGGTCGGACAGCGTGTACAACGCGCTTATCTTCCTGGTCATCTCCTGCCCCTGCGCTTTGGTCGTCTCCATACCGCTGGGCTTCTTCGGCGGCATCGGCGCCGCCTCACGCGAGGGGATCCTGGTCAAGGGAGCCAATTATCTGGAGGGGCTGAACAAGCTGGGGACCGTGGTCTGGGACAAGACCGGGACCCTGACCCAGGGCGTTTTCCAGGTGACCGGCGTAACCACCGCCGACGGACACACCCGGGAGGGGCTCCTTCAATCCGCCGCCCGGGCGGAATCCCATTCCAACCACCCCATCGCCCTCTCCATCCGCAGGGCGGTTCCCGAAACAGGAGCGGTCACGGAACCGGGGGAGTACACCGAGCACTCCGGCAGGGGCGTCTCCGCGACAGTGGGGCACAGCACCGTGCTTGTCGGCAACGACGCCTTCATGCACGAGCAGGGGATCGAGCACAACAGCGGCGACAGCGAGGACACGGCGATTCACGTGGGAATCGACGGCTTCTATGCCGGTTCCATCCTCATCGGCGACGCCCTCAAGGACGGCTCGGCCCGGACGGTAAGCGCCCTGCACGAACAGGGGATCCGGCAGTATCTCTTGAGCGGTGACAGCCGCAGCGCCACAAACGCCTACGCCCGTCGCCTGGGCATCGACCGGGCCCTGGCTCCCCTGCTGCCCCAGGAAAAGGTCTCCCAGCTGGAGCGGATCAAGAGCGAGGCCGCTCCGGGCGAGCTGGTGGCCTTCGTCGGCGACGGGATCAACGACGCCCCGGTCCTGGCCAGGGCGGACATCGGCATTGCCATGGGCGGGCTCGGCTCGGACGCGGCCATCGAGGCCGCGGACGTGGTCCTGATGCGGGACCAGCCGGAAAAGCTGCTGGGGGTATGCCACATAGCCCGCAGAACGCGGATGATCGTCTGGCAGAACATCGTTTTGGCCCTGGGTATCAAGCTCTTTATCCTGGGGCTGGGAACCATGGGCCTCGCCACCATGTGGGAAGCCGTCTTCGCCGACGTGGGGGTGGCCCTGCTCGCAGTCCTGAACTCGCTGCGGGTGTTGCGCGGAAGCAGGGCTTCCTCGAGCAACCCGGCGACAGCCGCGTCCACGACGAGGACCGCCGAGCAGAGCGCCTAGGGATCCTGGGGCCTTTTCTCGTGAAAAGGCCCATCCGTACCGGACTGTGCTGTTAAAGGCCCAGCTTCTTGGCCACCTCGGCCACCCGAGCGCCCAGCTTGGCCCCGTTTTCCCGCGCCGTCTCGTCCGGGGATCCGACGCACGCAGTCCCGTAATGGCCGGTGGCGCTCAGGGGATCCCCGGATATAATCATGCCGTAGATGAGCATGGCCTGGATGATGGAGAAAAGCGTCGTCTCCTTGCCCCCTGTGGGATCTCCAGCAGTGGCGAAGGCAGCACCCACCTTGCCCTCCATCTTTTTGCGGATCCCGATGAACTCGTCGAACATCCGCTTCATGTCCGCGGCCATGAGCCCGAAATACACCGGCGATCCCGCTATAATCCCGCTTGACTCGAGAAAATCGTCCTTTGTCACCGTGCCCGTTTCCCGAATCAGGGCCTTGGCTCCGGACACGCTTTCCACGCCCCCGGCAACGGCCTCGGCCAATTCCTTCGTGTTCCCGGTGTGCGAGTAATAGACCACCGCGATCTGCATAAACACCTCCTTCCGTTCACGCCCTTGCAGGTTTTTTCGGGGATGACTTTTCGTTCATCACAGGTAATCGATTGCCCCTGCAAAGGGATATTGCAGATAACTCATCCACCAAAAGGGAAAATTGAAACCCGTTGCCCTTCCTTTCCCCGAAAGCTGTTTTGTGGAATAAATCCATGTCAATCAGTAAGTTGAGCACTCTTTATGCTCATTTCATCCTATCATTCGGAATAGTCTTCGTCGACAACTCATTACCGGACATTCAGGTACTTCTCATCCCTGTACAAACCTGGGCCGAATAGCCCCCAGAAAAGCACCAAGAACTAAAAGCTCAAAATAATGGATTTCATCGCATTCGTTGTTCCAAACTCAACATTCAATATTAAAAGAGGCCCATAAAAAATCAGAGCATCCTTCTTTCTTGGACACAAAAACATCAAGCAAGAAGCAAAAAACATATTTGCTTTTGCTCACAATTGATTGTAAACTGAAGGTATGTTGTTGAACGAGCAAGCAGGATAATTTTCTCTTATGAGTAACATCGTACAGATCAATATTACAGGGGAAAACTCCCCGGATCACATCGACAGAGTGCTTCAGACCCTTTCCGGCTACACCATAACCATTCTGGACATTAATCAAGCAGTGGTCTACGAGAGCCTCTCTCTTTCCCTCCTCGCAGAGTTGCCGAGCAACAAAGAGGAGCACGAGACCGTGCTCAAGGACGTGCTCTATCAGAGTCACAACCTTGGACTCCACATGGAATTTCGCTCCGTCAGCAGCGAAGAGTACGAGGGGTGGCTCCGCTTCCGCAGACAGAAGCGCTACACCCTGACCGTGCTGGGTCCCTCCCTGACAGCTCGCTATATTTCTGGTATCACCGAGCTTATCCGCTACGTCGGGCTGGAGATCTCCTACATGCACCGCCTTTCCGCCCGACGCCCCCTCTCCGATTCGGGCTCGGGTCCCACCTGCATCGAGCTGGACCTGCACGGCCCGTCGGTGGATATCACCTGGCTGCGTAAGAAATTCCAGGTTTTGTCCCAGAACTACGGGATCGACATCGGGATCCAGGAGGACACTCCCTACCGCCGGCACAGACGACTGATCGCCTTCGACATGGACTCCACGCTGATCAAGACCGAAGTCATC
>CAYNCR010000148.1:0-7111 GCA_964395575.1 uncultured Desulfohalobiaceae bacterium | reverse complement strand
ATGTGCGGCTTGGACCGCTCGAACTTCTCCTTGGCCATACTTACCCCCTGGTGCTCTTCACGATTTCTTCGGCCACACTGGAAGGCACCCTGTCATAGTGATCGAATTGCATGCTGAATGTTGCCCTACCCTGGGTCATGGTACGCAGATCCGTGGAATAGCCGAACATTTCCTTCAGAGGGACATAGGCTCGGATAATCTGTGTGCCGTGGCGGGGCTCCATACCCTGGACACGCCCCCTTCGGCTGTTCAGATCCCCGAACACATCCCCCATGTAGTCCTCGGGGGTAAGGATCTCAACGTACATTATGGGCTCAAGCAAAACGGGATTCGCTTTGTTGCAGCCCTCCTTAAGCGCCATGGAACCGGCGATGTAGAAAGCCTGTTCCGAGGAGTCCACTTCGTGAAAGGTGCCGTCGCGAAGATGAACCTTCACATCGATCATGGGGTGTCCGGAGATGATGCCGTTTTGCAGGGTATCCCGAACTCCGTTGTCCACAGCGGGAATATATTCCTTGGGAATGACACCCCCGACAATGGAATTCTTGAATTCGTACCCCGTACCGGGCTCTCCGGGTTCTATATCCATAACAACGTGCGCGAACTGCCCGCGGCCTCCTGTCTGCTTGACGAACTTCTTTTCCGCGGTGGCCGGCTTGGTAATGGACTCGCGGTAGGCCACCTGGGGCTGGCCGATATTGGCGTCCACCTTGAACTCGCGTGTGAGGCGGTCGACAATAATCTCGATGTGCAGTTCGCCCATTCCGGAAATGATTGTCTGGCCGGTCTCCTCGTCTGTCGCGACACGGAAGGAGGGGTCCTCCTTGGCCAGCTTGGCCAGGGCCTGGCTCAGCTGATCCCGGTCGGCCTTGGTCTTGGGCTCTATGGCCACGTCGATAACCGGCTCCGGAATCTGCATGGTTTCCAGAACAACGGGATGCTTGCTATCGCACAGGGTGTCGCCTGTGCCAACGTTTTTCAGACCGACAGCGGCCACGATGTCGCCAGCGTAGGCCTCCTTGATTTCCTCCCGCTTGTTGGAATGCATCTTGAGCAGGCGGCCTATGCGCTCCTTCTTCTTGGTGGTCGAATTCATCACGGTCATGCCGCTCTCGATGTACCCCGAATAGACACGCAAGAAAGTGAGATGTCCCACATAGGGATCGGTCATGAGCTTGAAGGACAAAGCGCTCAGGTTTTCATCGTCGCGGGCCTCGAATTCCTTGGGCTCTCTGGAATCTGGATCGACTCCCTGAACAGGGGGAAGATCGGCAGGAGAGGGCAAAAAGTCGACGATGGCGTCCATCAAGGGCTGAACGCCCTTGTTCTTGAACGCTGAGCCACAGAAAACAGGGCATATATCGATATTGATTGTTGCCGCTCGCACACCGCGCCGAATCTCGTCCGGGGTCAGCTCCTCACCGGCGAGATACTTGTCCAGAAGCTCTTCGTCCTCCTCGGCAATTGCCTCGATAAGGGTGCTCCGCCATTGCCTGGCCTCTTCCTGGATCCACTCGGGAATCTCATCGGAGTAGGTATTCATGCCCAGAGTCCGCTCGTCGAAATACAGGGCCCTTCCCTCGACAAGATCGACAACGCCCTGAAACTCGGCCTCCTTGCCGATGGGGATCTGCATGGGCACGGGCTTGGCATTGAGGCGGCTCCGCAACTGTTCCACGACATGGTGAAAATCGGCACCAACACGATCCATCTTGTTCACGAAGGCCATTCGGGGCACCTGGTACCGGTCGGCCTGTCGCCACACGGTCTCGGATTGCGGCTCAACGCCACCGACAGCGCAGAAAACACCTATTGCGGCGTCAAGCACTCGCAGGGAGCGCTCCACCTCAACCGTAAAGTCCACGTGGCCCGGTGTATCGATGATGTTGATGCGGTGATCCTTCCAGAAACAGGTCGTGGTCGCGGAAGTAATAGTGATGCCGCGATCCTGCTCCTGGGACATGAAGTCCATGACGGCCTTGCCGTCGTGCACTTCTCCGATTTTATGGGAAACGCCGGTATAGAAGAGAATCCGTTCCGTCGTCGTGGTCTTCCCGGCGTCGATATGGGCCATGAAGCCGATATTGCGCTGTTTTTCAATGGATTTTTGCCGTGCCAATGCCGATCCACCTCGATTATCGTTGTTATTGAGCCGAGCCTCTATCAAGCCGGACACACTACTATATTCCCAGAGCGGGGCAACTTCGCGCGTGCTTCGGGATTCCTCTTCTCGCCGGCCCGGAATTTCAAACCTGAAGCCGTCTGCATGCCCAGGCGCTAAAAACTTCCTCGGGCCAACGCTGGGCGGGCTTACCAGCGGTAGTGGGCGAAAGCCTTGTTGGCCTGGGCCATGCGGTGGGTCTCTTCCCGTTTCCGGATGGCTCCGCCCCTATTATTGAAGGCGTCCGTAAGCTCGGCGCTCAACCTCTGAACCATACCCTTTTCCGACCGACCTCTTGCCGCACGGATAAGCCACCTTGTGGCAAGAATCTGCTGCCTGTGCGGATCGACCTCTACCGGAACCTGATAGGTCGCACCGCCCACTCTTCGGGGCTTAACCTCTTTTTGCGGCTTAACATTCTCAATGGACTGCTCAAAGGCCTTGAGCGCGTCCTCGGAAGTCCTGCGACCCAATTCATCCATGGCGTTATAGAGGATGCGCTCCGCAAGGCTCTTCTTCCCGTCGCGCATAATCCGGTTGATCATCTTGGCGACGAGCTTACTATTATATCTGGGATCTGGGAGTATGTCCCTCTTCGCGACGCGACCTTTCCGCGACATCTTCCGACTCCTTTGAAATTACTTGGGCCGTTTCGCTCCGTATTTGGAGCGGCTCTGCTGCCTGTTCTGCACACCAGCTGCGTCCAGCGCACCGCGAATCACCGTGTAGCGAACTCCCGGCAGATCCTTGACACGCCCTCCGCGCACCAGAACCACGGAATGCTCCTGCAGATTGTGTCCTTCACCGGGTATATAGGATGTCACCTCGATACCGTTGGTCAGGCGCACCCTGGCCACCTTCCGGAGAGCCGAATTGGGCTTCTTCGGGGTGGTGGTAAAGACGCGCACGCATACACCCCTACGCTGAGGGCACTCCTGCAGTGCGGCCCTCTTATTGCTGCTCACCATCTTTTTCCGCTTCTTGTTAATCAGCTGGTTGAGCGTGGGCATAGTTGTCTCCGTTTTTATGGCTCGAAAAGATTGATTTATTAATATATGATTTTGGTATTGTCAACCGCATGCTGGGTCCAGAGCCCATTTACCGGCCGGAGCCCGTGATTGTCACCAGGTCGTCCGACCGGTTGGCCTTTCTATTCCTGATCCTCTTCCTCGTCAACCCCTTCCAGCTCGCTCCAGAAGGGACTCTCCCTCTCAGGCTGCTCGGGGACCTCCGACTCGAGGTTCATATAGGGCCTGAATCCCGTGCCTGCGGGAATGATGCGGCCCACGATCACGTTTTCCTTAAGCCCCTGGAGATAGTCGATCCGAGCCTGCATCGCGGCGTCGGTCAGGACCTTGGTCGTTTCCTGGAAGGAGGCGGCGGAGATGAAGGAATCCGTGCTCAAGGAAGCCTGGGTGATGCCCAGGGCGATGGGCTCGGCCTTTGCGGGCTTGTATCCCTGCTGGATCGCCTTGGAATTCTCCTTGAGGAATTCCTGTTTTTCCACCTGCTCCCCGATGAGGAACTGAGTTTCGCCCGGCTCGGTGATGCGCACCTTTTTCAGCATCTGGCGAACGATGATCTCCACATGCTTGTCGTTGATATGAACGCCCTGGTACTTGTACACGTCCTGGATCTCTTCCACCAGATAGTGGGCCAGATACTTCTCGCCCTTGATCCGCAACAGGTCGTGCAACTCGGGCGCGCCTTCGGTCAGGAACTCCCCCGCCTCGACATAATCGCCCTCCTGGACGGTTATGTGCTTGCCCTTGGGGACGAGGTACTCCTTGGGCTCCCCCGCCTCCGGGGTCACGTAGAGTTTCCGCTTGCCCTTCACATCCGGTCCGTAGCTCACCGTACCCTCGGTCTCGGAGATGACGGCTTGCTCCTTGGGCTTGCGCACCTCGAAGAGCTCGGCCACTCGGGGGAGACCGCCCACGATGTCCTTGATCTTGGCGCTTTCGCGTGGCTTGCGGGCGATGACATCGCCTGCCTCGATTTGATCCCCGTCCCGGATCATGAGAATCGCCCCCACGGGTAGATAGTACACAGCCTCGCTGCTGGTGTTGGGATGGGTCTGGACCTCGCCGTTCTCATCCAAGATGGAGATACTCGGCCGGAAGTTCGTGGAGCGGTACTCGATGATGGTCTTCGTCGCCATCTGGGTCGTGTCGTCCATCTTTTCCTGGTAGGTCTTGCCCTCCACGATATCGGTGTATTTGACCTTGCCGGAAACGTCGGCGAGAAAGGGTTCCTGGAAGGGATCCCACTCCGCGATGAGATCGCCCTGATTCACCTGGGCGTCCTGGTTGACGTAGAGCTTGGCCCCGACCGGAAGGGTGTAGCGCTCCCGTTCCTGGCCCTGCTCGTCGACAACGCCCACCTGGCCGTTCTTGCCCATGACCAACAGCTCACCGTTCTTGTTCTCCACAATGGAGACACCGTTGAAGATGATCCGTCCGTTATAGTTGGCGTTGATCGCGGACTGCTCGATCTCCTTGGAAGCCGTGCCGCCGATATGGAATGTCCTCATGGTGAGCTGCGTGCCCGGCTCACCGATTGACTGGGCCGCGATAATACCCACGGCCTCGCCCACGTTCACCATGTGTCCACGAGCCAGGTCCCGACCATAGCAGCAGGCGCAGACACCACGTTGGCACTGGCAGGTCAGAACGGAGCGGATGGTCACGGAGTGGATTCCGGCCCCTTCGATGGTACGGCCGAGGTGATCATCCACGAGGGTGTTCGCCGAAGCAATCAGCTCCTTGGTATCCGGGTGATAGACGTCATACAGCAGGAGCCTGCCCAGGATACGCTCGTACAGGCCCTCTTGAACCTCACCGGGCGTGTTTTGCTTGGCGATCTCGATACCGTCCACAGTGCCGCAGTCCATCTCGGAGACGATCACGTCCTGAACCACGTCCACCAGCCTGCGGGTGAGGTATCCCGAATTCGCCGTCTTGAGCGCGGTATCCGCAAGCCCCTTCCTGGCGCCGTGGGTGGAGGTAAAATACTCCAGCACCGTCAACCCCTCACGGAAGGAGGAGGTAATCGGCGTCTCCAGGATTTCGCCCGAGGGCTTGGCCATGAGTCCACGCATCCCGGCCAGCTGCCGCATCTGGTCCTCGTTGCCGCGCGATCCGGAGCTGCTCATCATATAGACCGGATTGAAGCTCGTGTTGGCGATCTCCTTCTGATTCTGTTCGTCGTACACTGTGTTCACAGAGATCTGGTTCATCATGGCCTTGGCTACGTCGTTGGTGGCCTTGGTCCAGACATCCACCACCTTGTTGTAGCGCTCGGTCATGGTGATGATGCCTTCGTGGTGCTGGGAATAGACCTCCTCGGTCTCGGCCTGGGCCTTGTTCAGGATCTCCCGTTTTTCCTCCGGAAGCTCCAGGTCGTCCACGGAGATGGTGATACCCGCCCTGGTGGCCGATTCAAAGCCAAGATCCTTGAGCTGATCGGAAAGGATCACCGTGGCCTTGGTCCCGGCCAGCTGATAGGTGCGCGCAACCAGCGTCGCCAAGGCCTTTTTGTCCAGATTGGTATTCACCAGATCGAAGGGTACTTCCGGAGGCAGAATGTCGCCGACCATCACTCTGCCGGCGCTTGTCTCCACCAAACGTCCCCCGATGCGGACCTTGACCTTGGCGTGCAGGGAGATCACTCCCGCTTCATACGCGGTCAGCGCCTCCTCGGGGCTCACGAAGATCTTGCCCTCCCCGGGCTCGAACAGGGAGATCTGGGAAAGATAGTAGAGCCCCAGAACGATGTCCTGACTGGGCAGAATGATGGGATTGCCGTCCGCCGGGGACAGAATATTGTTGGTGGACATCATGAGCACCCGGCACTCCACGCGGGCCTCGATGGAGAGAGGCACGTGCACGGCCATCTGGTCCCCGTCGAAATCCGCATTATACGGAGTGCAGACAAGAGGATGCAGCTGGATGGCCTTGCCCTCCACCAGTACCGGCTCAAAGGCCTGGAAACCGAGACGGTGCAGGGTCGGCGCCCTGTTGAGCATCACCGGGTATTCCTTGACCACATCCTCCAGGATGTCCCAGACCACGGTCTCTTCGCGCTCCACCATGCGCTTGGCGCTCTTGATGGTGCTGGCGTAGCCCTGTTCCTCGAGCTTGGCGTAGATGAACGGCTTGAAGAGCTCCAGGGCCATCTTTTTGGGCAGTCCACACTGGTGCAGCTTGAGCTTGGGGCCCACAACGATCACCGAGCGGCCGGAATAGTCCACACGCTTGCCCAGCAGATTCTGCCGGAAGCGGCCCTGCTTGCCCTTGATCATGTCGCTCAGGGACTTGAGGGGCCGACCATTGGTCCCATTGATGGCCTTGCCCCGCCTGCCGTTGTCCAGCAGTGCGTCCACCGCTTCCTGAAGCATGCGTTTTTCGTTGCGGATAATAATATCCGGGGCCCCGAGCTCCAGGAGTCTCTTGAGACGGTTGTTTCGATTGATCACCCGCCTGTAGAGATCGTTGAGGTCGGACGTGGCGAAGCGACCGCCATCCAGAGGCACCAGCGGACGCAACTCCGGCGGGATCACCGGGATGACCTCGAGGATCATGTAATCCGGGTTGTTCCCGGAGCTCAGAAAGGAGTCAACCACTTTGAGCCGTTTGGAAAGCTTGCGCTTCTTGGCCTGGGACTTGGTGGCCATGGACTCTTCCATGAGCTGCGTCCGGAGCTGATTCAGATCCAGGGCCTGGAGGAGCTCCTTGATCGCCTCAGCGCCCATGCCTACGCGAAGGGCGCCTTCGCCGTAGGTCTCGATAACCTGAATGTACTGGTCCTCGTTGAGCAGCTGATGGCGCTTGAGGTTTGTCTCGCCCGGATCGATCACGATATAGGAGTCGAAGTAGAGCACCTTCTCCACTTCGGCCATGGTCATGTTCAGAAGCAGGGCGATCTTGGAGGGCATGCTCTTGAGGTACC
>CAYNCR010000147.1:0-7132 GCA_964395575.1 uncultured Desulfohalobiaceae bacterium | reverse complement strand
GAGGGGTAGGGGCAGGGATGCCCCCACGTGGCGAGCGTTAGAAAATCCAGAGTCGGAGGTTCAAGATTCAAAAAGGCCCCGCGAACATGTCGGTTTCGGAAGATGGTGAATAGTTACATTTCGAATTTCGATATTTGAATTTCGAATTTCCGTGTCGTTGAAGAGTGGGTCAAATTTCAAAAAGAAATTCAACAAGAGAAACTGCCACCGTTTGAAACAGAACTTATAAGACACGGCACTAGAGGGCCGGGGCGCTGCTTCCGCATGCTACGGAAAGGGACGGGCGGCTACAGCCTCTCCTTGTGCAGTTTGAACTGGGACACCGACCTGGGGGCCAGCCTTTCCAGGCCCGCTTCCCTGGCCCACTGGATGGCCTGCACGTATTCCCGGGAGGTGATGGAGCGGTTGATCCGGTCGTATTCAAAGGCCATGTGTTCCACGCGGTACTGGGACATGATGTTCACAAAGGTGTCTTCCGGTAGATTCCCTGCGACCCATTCCACGAAATCGTCTGTGCCTGCCACGTTGTTGGGCATGACCAGATGGCGCAGGATAAGACCGCTCTTGGCGATGCCCCGATCGTCCTTTTCCAGCACTCCCACCTGACGATTCATCTCCAGAATGGCCTCCCGGGCCCTTTGCGGATAGTCGCTCGCCTCGCGAACGGCGTACTTCTCCGCGGGCCCGGGGTGCATGAACTTGAGATCCGGCAGATAGATGTCCACGATGCCCTCCAGGAGCTCGATGTTCTCCTTCCGCTCATATCCGCCGGTGTTGTAGCAGAGGGGGGTATACAGCCCCCTGTCCTGAGCGATGCGGATGGCGTTCAGGATATGGGGCATGACGTGGGTGGGAGTGACCAGATTGATATTGTGGCAGCCCCGTTCCTGCAGATCGAGCATCCTGTTGGCCAGGATCTCGTCGCTCTCTTTGTTGCCCCTGCCTTCGTGCGCGATGGGGTAGTTCTGGCAGAAAACGCAGCGCAGGTTGCAATTGGAGAAGAAGATGGTGCCGGAGCCGTTGTGCCCCACCAGGGGCTTTTCCTCACCGAAGTGGGGCTGGTGGGTGTAGACCTTGACCTCCTCCGGGGCGCGGCAGAATCCCTTCTGGCCCTTTCTGCGGTTGACCCCGCATTTCCGGGGACACAAGTCGCAGCTTTCCAGCTTCTTGTAGGCCCTCTCCACACGGTCTTCCAGCTCTCCGGTTTCCGCCAGCCGGACATAGGAGGGCTCGAGCCCCTCGATGTCGGCTACTCCGAGACCCGCAGTCCTGTAGGCGACAAGCGCTCCCCCTGCAAGGCAAGCGCCCTTAAGGAAGGTGCGGCGATCAATGCTCATAGGCCGATCCTTTCCCCTCGTATTTCAGTATGTTTGGTTCATGTACTGTATCAAGCTTCGGGTATTCAGGCCATGGGCTGCGGACCATTAATCACAGGGGGCGGCTTGGCTCCTGATTTCAAAATCCCTTCATCTGGGAGAGCTGAGACAGCTAGACTAATAACAGACGATATTTATTCGGAAATTATGTTTTTTTCGGTATACCCTGGACTTGTTTGAAAACGAGACCACGGGGATATATTCCACCACTTCGAACTTAAACGTTTTGACATGGAAGAAAAAGCATTCCTAAAATGATTAAAATGGGTAATTTTTGTGGTGGCTTACACAAGCATACAGGGAAAGATTCATAACTTGCGCTGCAGTCCCAAAAGCGGCTCAAGCTACCCTCCGGGATCGAGCGACGAGACTTTCAGGATATCCCAAGGCAGTTTTCTTTCTGCTTTATCACACCTGGTTGTTGTTCGGTTGTCTTTATGAATTCTGTGCATCGCAGAAAAAGCGAATTCTTGTCATTAAGTTGGAGCCATTGCGACTTTGTCGTTTCGGAAGCGTTCACGGGGGGTCCTTGGCCTGTCCCGTGATGCTGGGGCCCTTTCATGGTGTTTCACTGGGTCGTCCTCTCCGCCTCTGTGGAGATAAGAGTAGCCCACTGCGGAGGTGATACGGAAGAAAACATTATCGTTTACCCCGACGCGGGGCAAACGATAAACAGCCTCCGCTCTGCGCAAACTGGGACACTGTTCTCTAGTTTCGCAATACCACGGAGAAGGGACAGTTCCTGGACCAAGTGCAGGAGACTTTTTGCTTTGCAAAACTCACCGCAAAGCAAAAACACGCAAAAAAGGGAGGGGGTATGGTCATGAACAGACGGAGTCCGCTTAAACGGGGTCAAATAGGGTGCTTGGCGATCATCTTCATCTTCGCCATCGCGTCGGGAGCCTCGGCAGCAAGCATCAATGATGTCACGGAAAAGTTCCCATCCCAGATCATGTATCCCAATATTGCCTGCGAGCAGGACTGGATGGGTGTCTTTGTTGATTTGGACGGAAAAAATAATCCCGGGTCACCACGTGATCCGCAGGAAACCATGGTAACCTTCTATACTGCGCGGGGGCAAGCCTCTGGGATTGTTAGAATGTCACCCCGCACCAAGACTTATTATTTTTCGCCGCACACGAACGGAGACTGCAATGCCCGTAAATGTACGCCCACTAATAGTTGTCCAAGGGGACGGGTCGCCATCGGTTTCGTGGATATGACGGCTTCCGGTTTTAATGCCACAAAGCCCTCGACCTGGAAAAACAAGGGCATGGATGCGGTCAGCTTTTCCATGTTTAATGACGGCACTGTAACCACAAACAGCAACATGCCTTATCAGCAGGCAAAGGCTTACAGTGCGTCGAGCGCTCCTCGGCCCCCGGCGCGCGGCGATCTCATCGATATGTGCAATGGTCAGTCATACAGCTGGACAAGCTGTAAGTTCACGCCTCGCACCTGTGCCGAGGAGATTTATGAAATCTGGGTCACCACGGATTATGCGGAAAATGTGCTTGACGATATAGCCCTGACCGAGTTTGTGCTGGATCCTGCATGTTTGCCGCCACCCCTTGAGCGATTCTTTTTCCCACCTTTGCTCCCAGAACAGCCTTATGGCAATTAAGCTCGGTTCGAGAGCGTCCGCTTCCATTTCGTGAAGCGGACGCTCTATGCATTCATCTCCAACACAATTTGACTATTTCGTGAATGCAGTTTCGCGAATCCCTGTTTAGTGGTGCACTTCGAACTCAAGGATTATAAAGAGAAATGATCCTCGTTTCCATGATCATGTATCACCATTAACACTGAATTGGCAGACAAATATCGTTCATGGAATTGAGAATACATCCCAACGGCGAGGTTGCAGAATCCAGCTCGAATCCTGTTGTCCTTACCCTCGGGGAAGCTCAGAGCATTCCGATATATCTGGTGGAGTTGCTTCAATTTGGCGCCAAAACATATATCGTGAACCTGTATGCCCCCCCCAATTACTCTTTATCGATGGCTTTTACTCCTATCTGCCATAATATTTGTGGCGATTCTGTTCCGGCACGGGTAGGATCAGATAGCGATTCGGAGATGACGTCTGCCGGATTGTGGCCCGTTCCAGCGTGTAGTGGAAGGCCAGTACATCCTCTTCGGAGATATCGCGCTCTTCTGTCGGAACAATGGCCCTCAGCTCGGGACTATATCTGTTGATGTCGCCCAAGAGCTCCTGGAGCTTGCTTTGGCTTTCCACTCTCTCCCATCCTCGGGCCAGTTTCAGCTTGTTTCCGCTGTCAGTGGGAATGAAGAGGAGGGAGGATGGATTGTATACAGGCCCGGAATAAAAGATATCGTAGGAGATGCTCGAGCCCACCAGCGTGTTGACCGTACCCACGACTCCCGCCTCTTGAGGATTGATTCGGTCCACCGGATCCGGTGTGGTAAGAGCTGCACACCCTGCCAGGAGCAGCCCGATCATAGCGAGGCAGAGGTTCCTATACATGGCCTGTTCTCCTCTTTTTTGAGTGAAAGATTCCACTCAATAAATATATCACAATCCGAAGCGATGATCACCTGCTCCTCTCCAATCAGTCCTTCAGCACTCCGGTCTGCGCCAGTCGGACCTGGGAGGGCTTGAGCCCCTCGATGTTTCTCCGGGTTTGTCTTGGGCAAGCACCGCATACAATACCGAAGAGCGAGGAGATCGAAGACGAGCTTGGCAGCAAGGGAAAAATGCGGTTTAATAGCGGGGGAACAATAGGGAATATATTCCACGGCCTGCTATCGTTTTATCCGGAACTCAGGGAACGCGTGATGAAAACGTCCCTTTTGTGTACACTGCACACCCCGGCCTAATGGCGGAGGTCCCATGAACCCGCACGGACTGCAGCATATCGTTATCGCCCTGGTTCTGGGCATTCTCTGCTACATCGCGGCCAGACGGATCAATATCCCGGCCATCCTGTTCTACCTGCTTGCGGGGCTTCTTGCCGGACCGGCCTTTCTCGGCGTGATCGACACCCACGAATTGGGCGCCGGGATGCTCACTCTCGTGGAAATCGTGGTGGCGGTTATCCTTTTCGAGGGCGGGCTGTCCCTCAAGTCCCGGGAGTTCCGCTCCGCTCCGTCGGCCATCCCCCGCGTCCTGGGGCTGACCATCCCCCTTACCGCGTTGAGCGCCGCCTTTCTGGGACACGCCGTTCTGGGGCTGGACTGGGAGATATCCCTGGTCTTTGGAACACTGATCGTGGTTACCGGCCCCACCGTCATCGGCCCCCTCCTCAGGAGCGTCAAGTTCGTGCCCAAGGTGGAGATCCTGCTCATGTGGGAGTCCACGTGGGGCGATGTCCTCGGGGTGCTGCTCTCGGCGCTCGCCCTGGAATTCATCCTCCTCGCAGAGGGATCACCGATCGGCGCCATGGGCCTGCAGATGCTCCTCGTGACCTCAGCCGGGCTTCTGGTCGGAGGGCTCGGCGGATTCCTCCTGGGTCGGTATATCCTGCCCTGGGTCAGCACGCTCGGCGAGCAGGGATTGCCAGGTATCGCGGCCTTCGCATCAGCCCTGGGTCTCTTCTACGTGGCCAATATCCTCGCTCCGTCCTCCGGTCCACTCGCTGCGGCGGTCGCCGGATTCACCCTGGCCTGGTTCCGGGGCAAGGAGCTCCTGCACATCCGCCACTTCAAGGATCAGATCTCGGTTATCCTCATCTCCACCATGTTCGTTCTCCTCTCCGCCCATGTCGATCCCTTCCGGTTCGGGGACAGGATCTGGGCCATGCTGCTGGTCGCTCTGGCGCTCGGAGCCGTGGCCCGTCCGGTGGCCGTCTGGCTCTCACTGCTCAGGTCCGAGCTGAACCTCCGCGAGCGGCTCTATATCGGCCTTATCGGCCCCCGGGGCATCGTGGCGCTTGCCACCGCCTCCTACGCCACATTGATGGTGCCCGCGCGGGAGGAACAGCTTGCGCTGATGCTGAACGCGGTCTTCTTGATCATCCTTCTTTCCGGAGCCTTCGCCACTCTGGCAGGCAAACCCCTGGCGTCCAGGCTGCGTCTCACCATCCCGCCCAATAAGAGCGGTTTGCTCATAGTGGGGGCCAATCCCTTCAGCATGGAGCTGGTGCGGTTCGCCAAACGCTATCTTCAGGTCGCATTCCTGGATACCAGCCGCGAAAGCTGCCAGCTTGTTGCCGAGGAGGGCCATGAGCCCAAGTGTCCGGATGTGCTCGACGACGAGGTCTACGAAGGTGCCAAGGAGGAGGGATACGACCGCCTTCTGGCCCTGACCCACGACAACGTGCTCAATCAGCTTATCTGCGAAAAGGCGGTCCTGCATCTGGGGCAGGGGAATGTGTACATGGCCAAGGGTGATTTGGAGGAAGGCCTGGCAATCGAGACCATATCCGAGTTCAAAATCGCTTTTTCCGGCCGCTTCCACATAGCTCAGGTCCTGCGGGCAATGAACCGGGGATCGGCTCAGATGGAGGTCCTGCCGCCGGATCGGATCGGTGAGGATACATTTCCGCTCCTGCAGATCGACCCAAACAATGGTCTGACTATCGTGCGGGAAGGCCCCCCGGTGAAAAGTCGAGCGCTGTGCATCCGGTTCCGGCATTTCGATGACGATCTATCCGGGGACTCGGCTTGATCCTGAATCGCATAAGAGCTCATGGCGCGAATTCTTGGCTGAAAGCTTTTGATGCCTCGACTCATGCTGCGAAGAGCGGTAAAGGGAGGGGTGTACGAAGATGAGGAAAAAGGGGGACAGCGGTTTCCGCCGATTGATGCGGGCTATCCATTACTCCGGAAACGGATTGCGGTGGGCTGTGAGCAACGAGGCCTCCTTTCGGCAGGAGGTCGTGGCGTTGGTTGTGTTGACGCCCGTGGCCCTGTGGCAGGGGGAGAGCCGTGTGGAGCAGGCCCTGCTCATCGGCAGCCTGCTGCTCCTGCTGATCACGGAGCTGCTCAACTCCTCGCTGGAGGCGGCAGTGGACCGGGCCGGAGAGGCGTTTCACCATCTGGCCGGGCGAGCCAAGGATCTCGGCTCAGCAGCGGTCCTTTTGGCCATCATCCACCTCTGCCTGATCTGGGGCCTGGTCGCCCTGCCGGGACTGATTGGGCTCTTCTAGTCGCGTTTCCGCGAACGACGCATAGCAGGCTGTAGAAACAATCTTTATTGGGCAGGACGCTGAAAAACGTCAAGTGACGGCGCGAAAAAAGTTCAGGCTTGTAGTTTGCCAGTGAAACCTTCTTTTGTTTCACTGGGGCGCAGTGAGCCTCCATAAGAGTTTGAATACCGCACCTATTTGTGAAGCCAAGTCAATCAGACGCTCGTCTGTCAACTCAAACAGGTGCGGGACAACGCAGCAATTGGGTGGGAGATTTTTGGTTCTTCCGGTAGATGCGTAATTGATGCTTCAGTATGAGAGCCATGTCGCGAAGAACGCGAAGAAGCCCTGCACCCATTTGCGAGAATGCGCCAGTAAAATGCGTTTCTCGGGAATGAAACTCTCCGGGCTCAAGGATGGCGGAATCCCAACAATGAAAAATGGGTTAGGTGCTTTGCGGAGGAGCCCGCAAAACAAAAGGTTTATCCTTGGCGTGCTTGCATGCCTTTCGTATGAAAATGTGTCCAAGGTGTTGAATTATTATGTGAAATTGTCGGGCGCGGGAAGCCGGGGATGTGCGCTGAAGCCGTGTTTCATAAACGTGCGAGCCCTTGGAGCTCGCGATATGGGGATCTTGCCGGCAGCGACAGTAAGGTTCGCGATGCC
>CAYNCR010000146.1:0-7139 GCA_964395575.1 uncultured Desulfohalobiaceae bacterium | reverse complement strand
CAAGAGCCAGACGGACGAGTTTACCCACATCGCCCTGATCAAGGGCGAGATAAGGGAGGAGGAGCCCGTTTTGGTCCGGGTGCACAGTGAGTGCCTCACAGGGGATGTCTTCGGCAGCTTGCGTTGCGACTGCGGCTCACAGCTGCAGGAGGCCCTGTCCATGATCCGGCGCGAGGGACGGGGGGTGCTTTTGTATATGCGGCAGGAGGGCCGGGGCATTGGCCTGGGGAACAAGATCAAGGCCTATCATCTTCAGGACGAGGGCAAGGACACGGTGGAGGCCAATCTTGCCCTGGGATTCAACCCGGACCTTCGCGAATACGGCATTGGCGCCCAGATCCTGGTCAATCTGGGTGTTCGCAAGATGCGGCTCATCACCAACAATCCCAAGAAGATCGTGGGCCTGGAGGGTTACGGGATGGAGGTGACGGACCGCGTTCCCCTGGAGTGCCCGGTGAATGAGAACAACAAGATGTATCTGCGGGCCAAGAAGGAAAAGATGGGCCATATGCTCCAGGTCAGTGAAACGGCCAATGATCAAGGAGACGACAAATGAGTCAGCTTGAGGCCATTGAGGGACAGCTCCGGGCGGACGGATTGCGGTTCTGCCTTGTGGCGAGCCGGTTCAACGACTTCATCGTGGACAGGCTGATCAACGGTGCGGAGGACTATCTGGTACGGCACGGGGCCGAACGCTCCAAGCTGGGCCTTGTCCGGGTCCCCGGCTCCTTCGAGATGCCGGTGGTGGTCAAGAGGCTCATGGACAAGGGCGAATACGACGCCATCATCTGCCTGGGGGCGATCATACGCGGGGCGACGCCGCATTTCGACTATGTGGCCGCTGAGGTGAGCAAGGGCCTGGCCAATGTCTCCATCCAGTACGGCGTTCCCGTGGGGTATGGCATTCTCACCACGGATACCCTGGAGCAGGCCATCGAGCGGGCCGGGAGCAAGGCAGGCAACAAGGGAGCCGAGGCGGCGCACGCCGTTCTGGAGACGGTGCAGGTGCTGTCCCAAATTTAGGGACATTTCCGCAAGAACGGGACGAACATGGCCCGGGGATCGAAAGCGGGCATAGGTCAGAAGGCATGAGCAAAAGCAAGAAAAGCCCCAGAAGACAGGGCCGGGAAAGGGCCTTTCAGGTCCTTTTTGGGTGCAATTTCTCCCCTGAGCCCCAAAAGGAATGCGTGCAGAAGACATTCGAGAATTTCGTGAGGGTGCGCGAGAGCGGCCCCAGGAGCGAATTGGCCAATTCCTTCGCTTGGGGGATCATTTCCGGGGTCGTGGACAACATGGGGGAGCTGGACGATGTGATCATGGGCTTTTCCCAGAATTGGCGTCTGGACCGGATAGCGCGCATTGAGCTGACCGTGCTCCGGGTTGCCCTCTATGAGATGCTCTACCGCCATGATATTCCCGTGAAAGTCGCGATCAACGAAGGGATCGAGTTGAGCAAGAAGTTCGGTGACGACAAGTCGAGCCGTTTCGTCAACGGGATCCTGGATGCCGCGGCGGAAAAGATCCGGACGGGGCAGCTCAGGACGAATGAAAGCGACGGACAGGGCGTGGAGCCCGTCGGGGTGGAATAGGGCGCCAGAAGGAAGATTCAGGAGACTGATTGCCGGCAATAAGCTGTTTCAGAAGGGACGTGGCGCAACAGATACGGGTTTGGGGCCGAGCCATGGGAAGTGGGTTTGCAGGAGAAAAGGCCAGAAAGGCGAGGATAGAGCGCATGCAGGAGTACAGCCCGGAAGAAGTGGAGCGGAAGTGGCAATCCGTCTGGGAAGAGGGGAAGTATTTCGCCGCGCGGGAAGATCCCGGCAGGAGCAAATACTATGTCCTGGAGATGTTCCCCTATCCCTCGGGCAGGATCCACATGGGCCACGTGCGCGTCTACACCATCGGTGACGTGATCGCCCGCTACAAGTGGATGCGGGGATACAACGTCCTGCACCCCATGGGATGGGATGCCTTCGGGCTTCCCGCGGAGAACGCGGCGATGGAGAACAAGGTCCATCCCGCGGAATGGACCTACAGGAATATCGATGAAATGCGGGACGAGCTCAAGCGATTGGGCTATTCCCTGGACTGGGACCGGGAATTCGCCACCTGCGATCCGGAATACTACCGCTGGGAGCAGCTCTTTTTTCTCCAGCTCTGGCAACGAGGCCTTGTTTACCGCAAGCTGGCACCTGTGAACTGGTGTCCCGATTGCCGGACCGTCCTGGCCAACGAGCAGGTCGAGGACGGGCTGTGCTGGCGCTGCGACACCAGGGTCGAGGAACGGTCCCTGAAGCAGTGGTTTGTCCGGATCACCGAATACGCCGAGGAGCTCCTCCAAGATCTGGAGAGCCTGCAACAGGGCTGGCCGGATCGGGTCGTCGCCATGCAGCGCAACTGGATCGGCCGCAGCGAGGGCGCGGAGATCGATTTTCCGGTCCAGGGCTCGGAGGAGACGATCCGGGTCTTTACCACGCGCCCGGACACCCTGTACGGGGCCACCTTCATGAGCCTGGCGCCGGAATACCCCCGGTTGGAGCAGCTTTTGCCCCAGGGTGAAGCCCGGGAGCGGGTGCTGCGGGAAGCGGAGCGCATGCGCCAGGAGGATCCGCACAGCCGCGAAGCCGAGGATACGGAGAAAGTGGGCGTGTTCACCGGGGCCTACTGCCGCAATCCCCTGACCGGGGAATCCATGCCCATCTACGTGGCCAACTTCGTGCTCATGGAATACGGCACAGGCGCGGTCATGGCGGTTCCGGCCCATGATCAGAGGGATTTCGAGTTCGCGCAAAAATACGAGCTCCCCATACGCCGCGTTATTCGGGCCGAGGGCGACCAGGAGCAGGACAATCCCCAGATGGAGCAGGCCTATGCCGGTCCGGGATACCTGATCAATTCGGACACGTTCTCCGGGATGGACCACGAGTCCGCCAAACAGGCCATCACCTCGCAGCTGGAAGCCATGGGGCTGGGGAGCAAGTCGATCCAGTATCGGCTGCGGGACTGGAATATCTCCAGGCAGCGCTACTGGGGCGCCCCCATTCCGGTGATCTACTGCGAGCGCTGCGGGGAGCAGCCGGTTCCGGAAGAGGACCTTCCGGTCAAGCTGCCCCTGGACGTTGCCACGGATTCCGAGGGCGGATTTTCCCTCGCCGGGAACGAGGACTTTGTGCGCGCATCCTGTCCCGCCTGCGGCGGTGAGGCGGAACGCGAGACCGACACCATGGACACCTTTGTGGAGTCCAGCTGGTATTTCGCGCGCTACACCAAAGCCCACGAGCACAACGCCCCCTTTGACAGGCAGGCCCTGGACTACTGGCTGCCGGTGGACCAGTACATCGGGGGCATTGAGCATGCGGTGCTCCATTTGCTCTACGCCCGCTTTTTCACCAAGGCCCTTCGCGACCTGGGCTATATGGAGATCGAGGAGCCCTTCGCCCAGCTCCTCACCCAGGGCATGGTGCTCAAGGACGGGGCGAAGATGAGCAAGTCCAAGGGCAATATCATGGACCCCGGGGATATGCTTCAGCGCTTCGGCGCGGACACCACGCGCCTCTTTACCCTGTTCGCCTCTCCGCCGGAAAAGGACCTGGACTGGAACGATCAGGGCGTGGAAGGAGCTCACAGGTTCCTGCACCGCATGTGGCGTCTGGGCATGGAGCTGCAGGACCATCTCCAGCCGGTGGGCGCCTGTGCCCGCCTGGAGGGCATTGAGCTGTCCAGGGCCGCACGGGATCTGCGGCGCAAGGAACACGAGACCATGCAACGGATCACCCGGGACATGGAGGATCGCTTCCAGTTCAATACAGCGATCGCGGGGATCATGGAGCTGGTCAACGAAATCAGCTCCCAGAGGGACGCCCTGAGCCCCGAGGAAGGGGACAGGGCCGCGCTCTCCTCCGCCTGGTCCACCGCTCTGCTCGGGCTTTATCCCATGACGCCCCACATCTGCGAAGAGCTGTGGTCCAGGATGGGTCACTCCACACATCTGGCCCAGGAAGGATGGCCGGAATACGATCCCGAGGCCCTCAAACAGGAGGAAGTCATCATCGTGGTCCAGGTCAACGGCAAGCTCAGGGGCAGGATTTCCGTAGCCCCGGATGCCGACGAGGAGACGATCAAGGAGGCGGCCCTGGCCCAGGAGAATGTGCGTCGCCACCTGGAGGGCCGGGAGATCAAGAAGGTTGTGGTCGTTCCCGGGAAGCTGGTTAATGTGGTGCTTTAGGCGAATTGCCCTTGCCCTGGCCGCGGCTGTGGTTCTGTTCCTCCTGTCGGCCTGCGGCTATCATTTCAGCTCCACCGCGCCCCTGGCGCTGCCCCAGGGCATGCAGCTGTTGCATCTGGAGCGGATTGAGGATCCCACTACACAGCCTCAGCTCGAGTCCCGTCTGCGAACGGGCATCCGCAACGAGTTCACTCAGAGGGGGGATGTGGAGTGGGTGCCCAGAAATGATGCGGATGGCCTGCTCCAGGTGAGGATCCTTTCCTTCACCAGCTCCAGCAAGCTGGAGAGCTCTGAGCAGGAGACAGTTCGCTTCGAGGCGGTCATGCGCTTCGAGGGCAGCATATTTCAGAGCGAGGATCACGCCCTTGTCTGGGAATCCGAGGAGCTGACCGTCCGCGAGTCCTATGCCCGACAGGCCGAACGGGACCAGGCAGAAGAGCGACTGGTGCGGCTGGCGGCGGAAAAACTGGCCAATCAGCTCGTTCGCGGATTCTAGGGCCAAAAAGGACCGAAAGCAGGCAGTCTTCTGTCGAGCCAGAGAAACGATCCGGGGCTTAAGACTCCGCTGAAAAGGGCCTCGACCCCTATGACACGACCCGGATTCACCTTCTGTGTCTGCCCCGATCCCGAGCTTCTCCGGGAGTACATTCACGGCGAGCTTGAGCGGCTGGAACCGGATGCCCGGATGAAGACCTTTTGGGCGGACGAGGACCTTCCCCAGGCCTACTGGGACCATTTCCAGCAGAGGGCCCTCACGGGCCAGACAACAGCCCTCCTATTGCGGCGCTCTGAAAAACTCGCCGCTCCCACCTGGAAATCGCTGAACAGCCTCCTGAACCGCCACCGCCGTCAGGTTTGGCCCTTCTTCTGCATCGAGGCGGAGTGGAGCGGGAACAAGCCGCCTGTGCCGGCTGCGGTTGCCAAGCTCAAATGCTGGCAACTGGCCAAGAGCAAGGGGTGGATCTGGCAGACCCCGGGTCTGGATCAGGCGGGGCTTCGGCGCTATATCGAACAGTGGGCGGAGGAAAGGGGGATCCGGGTTCGGCAGGAATTCCTGCAGAGGGCCCTGAATGCGCTCCCTCCGGATGCGGCGCTGGTCAAGGGCGAGCTGGACAAGCTGGAGCTGTGGGCTTGGGAGGGCAGGGAGCTGGGCGACCGGGAAGCCGGCCTGCTCAGTGTGGAGCCGGAGACGGATGTGTTCGCTTTCCTGCGCAGCATGCAACGGGGGGAAAAGCTGACGGTGTGGAAACGGGTCATTCAGGGACAGATGGCCACGGATTCCGCCTCTTTTTTGCCTTTTCTCCATCTGGTCCTGCGCGAGGCGCGCATCATGTGGCAGCTCCTCTGCGGCGAGAAGGTCCGGCTCCCTGCCGCGGTCAAGCGGGAAAAACTCCAATTGGCTCGATCCATGGGGCTTGCAGGCCTGAGCGGATTGTGGTCCCATGTGCTGGAAGCGGAAGCAGGATTCAAGACCGGAGAGTGGTCCCAGATGCAGGCCCTGGATATCCTTGTTGCCAACCTGGAGACATCCTTTGCCCGTCCACGGAAAGAGAATCCCCGATCCAGAGGACCGGGTTAGCAATGGGCGCTTCGATTCCGCGTTTTGAATCCCGCAGCCGCTGCGGTTCTCTCGAATTGACGGGTGTGCCCTGTTTTGTGCTTTTTTGTGCCGCGAAGGGCGCTGTATCAATCAGTCGGGTTCCGGTAACCCCCAGGAAATTCGGACTGACCGCGGACTGCCTGACATGAGTGAATCCCCGCACTACCACGGCCACAGAAGGCGGCTCAGAGAACGCTTCAGCAGGTACGGGAGCCAGATGGAGGACTACGAGATCCTGGAGCTCCTTTTGACCTATGCCCTGCCCAGGCGGGATACCAAGGCCCTGGCCAAGGAGCTCCTGGATCGGTTCGGGAACCTGAAGGGGGTTCTTGCCGCTGAGCCGCGCCAATTGCGGGATGTCCCGGGCTTCGGGCCCGGTCTTGAAGGTTTTTGGGCACTGTGGCGGGAGTTCTGGGTGCGTCTGGAGCAGCAGGAGCTTGCGCCCGGAATCCGGGTGGATTGCCCGGAGCGGGTCGCGGAGACGGCGCGCCGCAGGCTGGGGTACGAGCCCGAGGAAAGCCTCTGGGCGGCCCTTCTGGACAACAAGAACCGATTGATCACCTTCCACGAGCTGAGGCGGGGCGGTGTGGACCATGTTTCCATCCAGCCCAGGGAGGTGCTCACACCGGCGCTGGAATACAAGGCTTCCGCCGTCATCCTGGTCCACAATCATCCCGGCGGGGATCCCACGCCCTCGGGACAGGATCTTGAGCTCACCAAAAGGCTGCAACAGGTCGCAGCGGAGCTCGGCATCCGGGTGCTGGATCACCTCGTCGTGGCCGAGGAGACCCACTGCAGCCTGCGCGGGGAGGGCCTGCTTCCCGCAGGGGACAAATCCTGATTTTCCGGGAACAGCTCTCTGATGGCAAGGGTTTTCAGTTACGGGGGTTGTCGAGCGGCGCGAATGTCTTATATTAATCCAGCGAATATTTTAGAGACGAGGAGATGTCGGCATGAGCAGAGACAAGCTATGGCTGGAAGCCCAAAGCATGGACGATCAGGACGAGAACGGGGCCGACGGCCCGGGAGAGGATATTACCATTCAGTCCACCATCGCCGGAGAAGAGGGCGAATCCGATGCATCGAAACTGGATTTCCCCACCCAAATGCCTCTTTTGGCGGTTCGGGATATTGTGGTCTTCAACTACATGATCCTGCCGCTCTTCGTGGCCAGGGACAAGTCCATAAAGGCCATCGAGGCGGCCCTGAACAACAATCGGTACATCTTCATCTGTACCCAGAAGAATGAGCAAGTGGAAGATCCCGGCATCGATGACATCCATGAAGTGGGCACCGTGGCCATGATCATGCGGA
>CAYNCR010000145.1:0-7178 GCA_964395575.1 uncultured Desulfohalobiaceae bacterium | reverse complement strand
CAAATTGTGCTATGCACGAAACGGGTAAGAACAGTGGATGCACCCTAAAAGGCCGCTGCGGAGAGGATCCGCAGCGACCTTTTCGTTATGATCCTGCTGCAGGGTCTGGTGCTTCAGCCAAGGCCTGCAGCAGATAGCGGTTATGCGTGTTCCTCGAGCTAGCCTTTGCGCTTGAGCTTCTTGCGGCCGAAGGCGGCTACGCCCAGCAGGCCGGTGCCCAGCAGCAGCATGGTGGCTGGTTCGGGAGTGGTCCTCGTGACTACATTGTCGATCCCGAAGCCGTCATTTGTTGTGTCCATGGAGAAATCGATATTCTCGAGAGGGCTGTCGGAGGCCATGATATCTACGAAGACAATTTCCCCGTCATCATTGCCACTGAACAAATCAATTCCCGTTCCGGCAAGACCTTGCTCGTAAATGGTCATCTTTCCGCCCACATCCGCCACATCGAAGAGGAAGAAGCCAAGATTGTAGTAATCTTCATCCACAAGATGGCTGTTCAGCGTGACTTGAGTGACATCCCCGCTGTCGAGGTAATTATCGCCGAAGAAGTCGCTATCGTCCCAGGATGCGGTCCTACCGAACTCATCGTTGTTCCATTTATCATCAAGCGATCCTTCCTCGATGACGCCGATCCTGGAAGCAGTGGTATTGAAGCTCATATCGCCGGACCCGGGGTCTCCTCCGGCTGTGAACTTAACATTATCGCCCAATGCGACATCATAGGAGTCTTTACCTCCTGTGGCCGAAGAATGGACTTCGGGATACTGATTAGCGAATCCCTCGAAATCTTCCAGGACAGTGTAATTTGAGGTAATTGCCCAATCATTTGCAGCAGTCTCATTGTTAAAGTACTGATATGATACGCTGGTAGCCTGGACATTCGCGGCGCATAAAAATAAAAAGAGCATGACCGCAAAAGCCAGTATCAGTTTTCTGTGAACGATAAATCCTTTCATGCTACATGTCCCCATTTGATTTTTTTATATTTATGGTGTGCGTGAAACGAATGTACAATCCCCCATGAAAAAGGCTGAAGATTCCCAATCAATGCGACGCGTATTTGGTGATAAACACCTCCTAGGCCATAATTTTTTCATTTGAAGTTAGTAATTATTATTGATGCATGGTGTATGCCAGAAGCAAAAGCATGCTCTAATTCATAACTCATTGTATTGAATGAAATTTTCAAAGGTGGCGATGACATAGGGGTGTGAGGTGTGCAAGGCTTTTTAGCTATATGTGCAAAGCTTTTTAGTTATGTGTATAAGCGTGGTCATACAAGCAGAAGAGGGCACAGATACCCGTAAATCCTCACCAGAACTCCCAGCTCTGGGTGAGCGCCACATAGACGCCCAAAAGCAGATTGATCACTCCGTGAACCGCGGATGGGGAAAAGAGGTTTTTGATGCGGCAGAGCAGCCTGTTGGAGACAAGGCCGGCAAGGATGCCGGGCAGCCAGCGGTGGTGCTCCAGGCCGAAGGGGAGGGAGACGAACAGGAGGGAAAAGAAGGTGAAGCGCACCAGGGCAAGGGCCCGAAAATGGGAGTCGACCCAAAAGCGCATGGCTTAGTAGCGCCAAAAGAGCTCCTCCATGACCGGCATCACAAGGGCCGCTCCGAGAAGCCTGATCACGATGGACGCAGTTGCCGAAACCGGGCCGCCGCTGATGGCATAGGGATTGACCCCTGCGAGCGAACCGAGATTGGGATAGAGTCCCTCCAGGCCGGTCCAGACCAGGAATACCAGGATCCCGGCGGCAATACCCCCAAGTGGGTGTGAAATTTCATTTCACACCTGTACTCGGGCAGGAAATAGATAAGGCAGGCTCCAACTAAGGACGGATTTGATGGCATACTCCACAGCGGGATGCAGGACAGCCTCAAAACACGCTATGCAGCAGATGGGTAAGAATAATCAAGGGACTCAGGGATATAATGCATTGGGGCTTTGATAGGGGGTCGACCGAGTTTGATTACACACTTTGTGCTATGCGTGTTATGGGTAAATATGCATTGAATTACCCAAAATATGCCATGCACGGCATGGGTAAGAAGTTGCTGAATCAGACCTGATAGTACCACCGATACCAAGCCACAAAGCGCTTCACTCCCTCCTCCACACTCACCTGGGGGGAATAGCCCGTATCTCGTGCCAGATCGGAGATGTCCGCATGGGTTTCGGGAACATCACCGGGCTGCAGGGGATGGTATCTTTTTTCTGCCTCTAGGCCGAGCTCCTGTTCCAGCACCTCGACAAAGCGCATCAAGGGGACAGGCTGTGCGGCCCCGATATTGTAGAGACGCCAGGGCGCGTTGGAGGTGGCTGTATCCGGATCCCGTGGATCCCAGGACGCCTCGGGGGTTGCAATATTGTCCGAGGCGCGCAAAACCCCGTCCACGATGTCGTCGATATAGGTGAAGTCCCGGAGATGGTTGCCATAGTTGTAGATATCGATGGGCTCCCCTGCGAGCATGTTTTTGGTGAATAAGAACAAGGCCATGTCCGGACGCCCCCAGGGACCGTACACAGTGAAAAAACGAAGGCCTGTGCACGGCACTCCGTAGAGATGAGCGTAACTGTGGGCCATGTGCTCCGCAGCCCTTTTGGTGGCTGCGTATATAGCAAGGGGATGGTCGGCATGGGTGTGCACGCTGAAGGGCATGTTTGTGTGCGAGCCATACACCGAGCTGGTGGAGGCGTAGGTCAGATGCTCAACATGGTTGTAGCGGCACCCTTCGAGGATATTGAGGGTGCCCATGACATTACTGTCCACATAGCTGTACGGATCCGTGAGGGAGTGGCGAACACCGGCTTGGGCACCAAGATGGATAACGCGCTCAAAGCCTTCGTGTTGAAAGAGATCAGCCATACCGTCACGATCAGCCAGATCGCGTTGAATAAACCTGAAAGGATCAAATTCTCGGAGGCGCTGCAACCGGGCCAACTTCAAGCTTGGATCGTAGTAGTCATTCAGGTTATCCAGTCCGACTACAGAGTCGCCTCGCTCAAGGAGGGCTTTTGCCGTATGGTAGCCAATGAATCCCGCTGCTCCAGTCACTAAGTAGTGCATATCTCGGCCGTTCTAAAAGATGGTATTTCGATGAGCTTGCTTGAAAACGCTTTGTTGAATGGAAAAAATCTCTAAGCCTTATATTCCACTATGTCTAGCATGCGGGAACAAGAAAATATGGAAAAATCCATCTATTAAGCCTTGTACACATTGTCTGAACCATTCTCGAAGAAACCTCTCGTATCCAGGACCGGAGCTTTCAGATCAGCTGGCTCGATATTCCTGTAGCTGCTGTGGGCGGTGCACACGATGTACAGGTCATATCCGTCACTGACTATCGGCCTGGACCTGCGGCCAGCGAATCCGGGATACTTCCTGGAAGGTTTAACTTCCGGAATGAAAGGATCATTGTAGTAAACAGCAGCCCCTTTGTCTTCCAGCAATTCCATGACCCTATAGGTTGGGGATTCCCGGTCGTCGTCCACCTCTGGCTTGTAGCTGAGCCCCATTAGAAGGATTTTGGAGCCCTTGAGGGGCTTACCGTACTCGTTGAGCACCTCTCCCGCCCGCTGGACCACGAAATAGGGCATGGAGGTATTGACCTCTCCAGCCAACTCGATAAAGCGGGTGGCCACATCGTATTCCCTGGCCTTCCAGGTTAGATAGAAGGGGTCAATAGGGATGCAGTGCCCGCCCAGGCCTGGTCCTGGATAGAAGGGCATGTATCCGAAGGGCTTGGTGGAAGCGGTCCGAACCACTTCGAAGATGTCTATGCCCATCCGCATGAAAGCGGTTTTCATCTCGTTGACCAGGGCTATGTTCACGCTGCGGAAGATGTTCTCCATCAGCTTGACCGCTTCCGCGGTCCCGGTGGAGGAGACCGGAACCACCCGGTCTATGACCTGCCCGTACAAAGCCTGGCCCACTTCCAGGCACTGTCGGGTAATGCCGCCGCACACCTTGGGAATGGTCCTGGTGCTGAAGCTGGGATTGCCCGGATCCTCGCGCTCCGGGGAATAAACCAGGAAGATGTCCTGGCCGACTGTGAATCCCGCCCTTTCCAGCCTGGGCCTGAGCTCCTCATCCGTGGTTCCGGGATAGGTGGTGGACTCCAGGGAAATCACCTGTCCCTTGCGCAGGTGGGGCAGGATTTCCTCTGTACAGCCGATCAGATAGGTCAGATCGGGCTCCCTGTGCCCATCCAGAGGGGTGGGCACGCACAGGATCAGGGCATCCGCCTCGCCCGCTCTGGCAAAGTCTACCGTGGCCTGGAGCCTTCCTGCCTGCACATGCTCCTGCACTGAATCCGAAGGAATATGTCGGATATAGCTTTGCCCGGACATGAGGCTGTCCACCTTGGATCTGTCGGAATCCAGCCCCAGGACAGAATATCCGGTCTCCAGATAGCGCAGGGCCAAGGGCAAACCCACGTAGCCCAGGCCGATGATACCGATGACTGCCTGTCTGGAATTGAGCTTGTGTATTAAGTGCTCGTGCATGCATTCACTCCACAGTTACACTCTTGGCTAGATTTCGGGGCTGATCCACATCCTTATCCCACAATACAGCCATTTCATAGGCAAAGAGCTGGATCGCGGGCAACACGGCAAACGAGGCAAGGGGCCAGGACAGGCCGGGAATCTCCCAATGCTGCGCCTCCGCGAAGTCCACCTCTTCCGGGGCCAACAACAGGACAGGACCCTGGCGGGCTCGGATCTCCTGCAGATTGGAGAACAGCTTGGGGCTTACCCTGTCACCCAGATCCAGAGCGCAGGTGGGAAAATCCTCCTCCACCAGGGCGATAGGGCCGTGCTTCATTTCCCCCGCAGCATAGCCCTCGGCATGGATGTAGGAGATCTCCTTGAGCTTGAGCGCCCCTTCCAGGGCCAGGGGATAGGCCAGACCCCGGCCCAGATACAAAAATCCCTTGGCCTGCTTGAACTGCCGGGCATAATCCTGGGCCCTGGCACGCATGCGGGGGATTGCTGACTCCAGATCCCCGGGCAGAGCACCCAAGCCGGCGACAATCTCGGCTTCTGCCTCTCTGGAGAGGACTCCTTTGCCGCGCCCCCAGTACACCGCCAAAAGCAACAGGGCCAGCATCTGGCTGCACATGGCCTTGGTGGAGGCCACGCTGATCTCCGGGCCGGCCTGGGTGTAGAGCACAGCGTCCGAGGCCCTGGCGATGGAGGAGCCCAGGACATTGCAGAGCCCAAGCACAGGAACCCCCTTGCCTCTGGCGATGTCCAGGCCCGCCTTGGTGTCGGCTGTCTCCCCGGACTGGGATATAGCCAGTGCTAGCTCCCCAGGAGAAAAGGAGATATTCCGGTAGCGGAACTCAGAGGCAATCTCCACCTCCACCGGGATATCCGCCCACTCCTCGAACAGGTACTTGGCCCAGAGCCCGGCATGGAAAGAGGTCCCGCAGGCTAGGATCCGGATGCGGGAGGGCAGGGGCAATTGCTCCACTTCAGCAATGGTGACCGTGCCCTGCCCAGAGTCTATTCTGCCGCTCAGGCAGTCCTGGATGACGCGAGGCTGCTCCTGGATCTCCTTGAGCATGAAGTGCGGGTATCCGCCCTTTTCCGCGGCCTGCAGGTCCCACTCCACCCGTTCTACAGACCGGCTGAGGGGCTCCAGGGAAGAAGCGCGGTACAGACGCCAGCTAGAAGGCTCCACCACGAGGAGCTCGTCGTCCTCCAGGAAGACCACATCCCTGGTGTGAGGCAGGAAGGCGGGAATATCCGAAGCCACGAAGTATCCGTTGGAGCCGCTGCCCAGAACCAGGGGGCTCGCATGCCTGGCTGCCCAGATGCAACCCGGATGCTGACTGCTGATCAGGGCCAGGGCGAAGCTGCCCTGGACATGGCTCAAGGCCGCGGACAGGGAGCTGGTAACGGAACACCCCTGCCCTGTATAGTCTGCGATCAGATGCACCAGGACCTCGGTATCCGTCTCAGAGACAAAGTCGTGGCCCCTTGCCTCAAGCCAGCGCCGCAGACTGGCGTAATTCTCGATGATCCCGTTGTGCACCAGGGAAATGGTCTGGCTGCCATCCTGGTGGGGGTGAGCATTGACCTGGTTGGGCACCCCGTGGGTGGCCCACCTGGTATGCCCAATCCCGGTTCGTGCCTCTGTCGGGATGCAGCTCAGGCTCTGCTCCAGGCAGTGGAGCTTGCCCGAAGACTTGACCACCTCTAGATTGCCGTTGTCTGGATAGGCGATGCCTGCTGAGTCGTATCCCCTGTACTCCAGGCGCTTAAGACCATCCAGGATCACGGGAACCGCTTGCTGCGTCCCGGTGTAGGCTATGATTCCACACATATGCTCTGGCTCCTTTCTTTGCCTTTTTTCGAGATGCAAAGAAGGCTAATGACCTCAATCATACAACGTACAAAAAGAGTGAAATTGAAGGTCACCTTGATAAGAATATCCCGGAAACCTGCCATATGTGCCAGGTAAGCGAAATCTAGAGAAAGCTTATTTCAACCATATACAGAATTCATCTTGAAATAACCATTGTGCCCTTTGGTAAACACACTGATTATATATCGTAGATCTGATTGCAGAAGAAGCAGAAAGTCAAATCAATTTTTGCGACACAGTTGCAGACTTCAAACAACTTTCTTTCTTTTACGTACTGTGAAAGTGTGATCAATGTCTCTGTCTGTAACAGATAACAGCGCAAAAATTTACAGCAAACGGTTAAGGACACAGCTCACCCGTCTTATTCAAGCAATATGCCAAAGGATCGGTAAGTGCCTGGAGCCTTTTGAATCAAGGACTGAGGAAGGAAATCGCTCTTGGAGAATTCCGGGAGGCCAAAACTATATGCAAACAATTGCAGAATGAAACAACCTTGCCTCCCCAGGATGCAATAAAATGCACAATGGGGTGAAAAAGCCCAATTTCCACTTGCCCCGGATTGCTGTACTGGGCTTGGCCCTGTTCACTCCCGTGCAAGCGGCTGAGTAATGATTCCCTGCACCGAACAGAGGCCCAGCCTTCTTACCTGGGACAGGCCTTGTTCATATCCGTGCCCCACTTTTCGTGGATGGTGTCGGGGACGAGGGGATCATCGTGGGCTTGGGCCCCTGGATGAGAACATGATCTCTGAGGCGCTATAAGCTTGTTCTTTCCATCAGCCGGAGAACGGAAAGCTTCA
>CAYNCR010000144.1:0-7218 GCA_964395575.1 uncultured Desulfohalobiaceae bacterium | reverse complement strand
CCCTGCGCATGGGCGCGGACAAGGTCCGCATCGTGTACAGGCGCTCCGAGGCGGAAATGCCCGCCAGGGTGGACGAGATTCACCACGCCGAGGAAGAGGGAATCGAGTTCTATCTCCTGACCAATCCGGTCCGCTTCCTCTCCGACGATCAGGGCAAGGTCGACGGCATGCGCTGCATGCAGATGGAGCTCGGCGAGCCCGACGAATCCGGCAGGCGCAAGCCCAAGCCCGTCGAGGGCTCCGAGTTCACCCTGGACTGCGATCTGGCCGTCGTCGCCGTGGGGGCGGGCGCCAATCCCGTTCTGACCCACAACACCGAGGGCATGGATCTGACCAAGCGGGGCTACGTCGTCGCGGACCCCAAGACGGGCAAGACCATGAAACCCGGTGTCTGGGCCGGCGGAGACATCGTCACCGGCCAGGCCACGGTTATTCTCGCCGCGGGAGCCGGCAGGCTCGCTTCCAACTCCATCCACGACTATCTCTCCATCGGCTGGTAGCACTCTCCGGGGCGCCCATACAGGGGCGCCCCGATACCTAACTCCCTCATTTCCCTGGACAAAACCGTCTTGACAGGGCTGTGTTCCCTTGCTAAGAATTAGCACTCAATGGGAAAGAGTGCTAAAGGAGGCCGTGTCCCCACCCGGCGCGGGTGAGTGGGACGGCTTTCGCAGCACCAGCTCAAAGCGGGCTTTTTCCCGTTCCCGGGACGGTGATGGAAACCTTCCGGGATCCGTCCGGTTCTTCGCCTTGCACGGCATCCGCGTGATGACAGGCACCTCGAGAACCGGATCAAACGTTCCATCGAGGAAGGAGGGAGTTATGGAATTGACTCCCCGAGAAATCGACGTACTCAGTATCATTGTCGAATCCTATATCCAGAATGCCTCTCCGGTCGGCTCCCGCTACGTGGCCAAGCGTTCCAGCCTGAGCCTGAGCCCGGCAAGCATGCGCAACATCATGGCCGATCTCACGGAGAAGGGCTACCTCGCTCAGCCCCACACCTCGGCGGGGCGAGTCCCCACGGATCTTGCCTTTCGCTACTACGTGGACACGCTGCTCGAGCCGGATATCCCGCCGGAAAAGCTCCAGGCCACGATCCAGGAATACCTGAGCCAGGCCGGGCTGGAATTGTCCGGGATCCTGGAGAAAACCTCCAAGCTCATCTCTGATCAATCCAGCCTCGTGGGAATGGCCGTGGCCCCGCAGAGCAGCTCGGTGCGCTGGAAGCGCATCGATTTTGTGCCCGTCAGCTCCGGGCTTGTCATGGCGGTTCTCGTCTTCGAGGGCGGTATGATCCAGCACAAGCTTCTGGAGATCCAGGAGAGCGTGAAAAAGGAGGATCTGGAAAAGTACCGCAACATTCTCAACGAGCAGTTCCAGGGAATGCCCCTGTACGAGGTCAAGCAGCGCATCCTGAGCCAGATAGAGCTGGCTCGGAACGAGTTCGACAAGCTCTATGAGAGGGCCCTGAATCTGGCCAAGGAGGCCTGCGGGGAAGAGGAACAGGGACGCCAGGTCTATGTGGACGGAACGGTCAAGGTCTGGGACAGCGTGGACTCCAAGGATTTGGAGAGCATGCGCGAGCTCCTGGAATTTCTGGAGCACCGCTCCGAGCTCATGGACATTCTGGATCAGATCACCCGCGCACAGGGAATGACTGTTCTCTTCGGCAGCCAGATCACCGGGCGCAATTTGAGCGAATGGAGCATCATCTCCTCCCCTTACGGCATCCATGACCGCACCCTGGGCGTGGTGGGTACCATCGGCCCGGTGCACATGGATTATTCCCGCTTGGTTCCCCTAGTTGACTACATCGCAAAAATGCTTAATCAAATACTTGAGTCGAGAGCCTGAGCTCCGCATACATGTTTCAGGAAGAACCATCCGCGTCCGGACAGGGCTTTGACGCGGACGGATTGTGATACGGGAGCTTTGGGCACGGGATGCGTGCGTTTTGACGTCCCTGGCGGTTTGAAAGAAACGGGAAAAATGGCTCTCCACGAGCTGATTGGAATAAGGAGGCGTGTATGAGCGAGGAGAACAGGGAATTTAACCGGGAATACGACTCCGAGGAGGCCGGACAGGAGAACACGGAGAACACGGAGAGCTCCGGAGAGCAGGAGGCGCAGGAGAGCGAATCCTCCGAGCCCGAGATGAGCCTTGAGGAACTGGTGCGGCTCAGCAGGGAGCATGTCTGTCCCGACTGTCCGGAAAAGAAAGAGATGCAGCAAGAGGTGGCGCGGGTTAAGGCCGATGCGGACAACTACCGCAAGCGCATGGCCAAGGAGAAGGAAGAGCACAGCAAATTCGCCACCGAGAGCCTTTTGAAGGATATGCTGCCCGCCCTGGACAATCTGGAGCTTGCCCTGCAGCACGGCAAGAAGGTGGAGGATGCCTGCAGCGACATGGTTCAGGGCGTGGAGATGACCAACAAGGCGATGCTGGACACCCTGAAGAAGCACGGTTTGCAGCGGATCGAGATCGAGCAGGGGCAGGAATTCGATCCCGCGTGGCACGAGGCCATGTACGAGGAGGAGCGCGAGGACATGACAAAGGGCAGAATCTGCCAGGTCATTCAGACAGGGTATGTCCTGCACGATCGACTGCTTCGTCCGGCCAAGGTCATCGTGAGCAAGGAATGTCAAAGCTAGTTTCGGTGACCCCCTTTACAGCTGGCCAATACGATTTAGGTATATAAACAAGTCGCAATCGGTATAGCTGATACGTAACCTGTGGCAGCGCGTGCTTGAGCGCAGGGTGAAACGCTAAGAAATTATCAAGGAGAAGGAGGCAGTATGAGTAAAATTATTGGAATAGACCTGGGGACCACCAACAGCTGTGTCTACGTCCAGGAGGGCAATGAGACCAAGTGCGTGCCCACTCCTGAGGGCAACAGGACCACGCCGTCCATCGTGGCCTTTACCGATAAAGAGCGCCTGGTCGGCGAGATGGCCAAGCGTCAGGCGGTGACCAACGCGGAAAACACCATTTTCTCCATCAAGCGCCTCATGGGCCGTGACTTCGACGCCCCCGAGATCCAGAAGTGGAAGGATCGCTCCTCCTACAATATCGTGGCCGGCTCCAAGAACGACGCCTACGTCCAGGTGGGGGACAAGCATTACAGCCCGCCGGAAATCTCGGCCATGATCCTGCAGAAGCTGAAGAAGGACGCCGAGGAGTATCTCGGGGAGACGGTCAATGAGGCCGTGATCACCGTGCCGGCCTACTTCAACGACAACCAGCGCCAGGCTACCAAGGATGCGGGCCGCATCGCCGGGCTCGAGGTGAAGCGGATTATCAACGAGCCCACGGCAGCGTCCCTGGCCTACGGCCTGGACAAGCAGACCAACGAGAAGATCGCCGTCTTCGATCTGGGCGGAGGCACCTTCGATATCTCCATCCTCGAGGTCGGGGACAATGTGGTCGAGGTCAAGTCCACCCACGGCGACACCTTCCTCGGCGGCGAGGACTTCGACCAGGCGGTGCTGAATCACCTGCTCCAGGAGTTCAACAAGCAGACCGGCATGGACGTGAGCCAGGACCGCATGGCCCTACAGCGCCTCAAGGAGGCCGCGGAGAACGCCAAGAAGGAGCTCTCCTCCACCATGGAGACGGAGATCAACCTCCCCTTCCTGACCGCGGATCAGAGCGGGCCCAAGCACCTGAACATGAGGCTTTCCCGGGCCCAGCTGGAGTCCATGACCTCCGATCTGGTGGAGCGCACGATCGGTCCGTGCAAGCAGGCTCTTGAGGACGCCGGTCTGACTATAAACGAGATCAACGAGGTCATCCTGGTCGGCGGCCAGACCCGGATGCCCCTGGTGCAGCAGAAGGTGAAGGAATTCTTCGGCAAGGAGCCGCACAAGGGCGTCAATCCGGACGAGGTTGTGGCCATGGGCGCCGCGATCCAGGGCGGCATCCTGGCCGGAGACGTCAAGGACGTGCTCCTGCTCGACGTGACCCCGCTGTCCCTGGGTATCGAAACCCAAGGCGGCGTGTTCACCAAGCTCATCGAGAAGAATACCACCATTCCGACCAAGAAGAGCCAGACCTTCACCACGGCCGCGGACAACCAGACTTCGGTCTCCATTCACGCGCTCCAGGGCGAGCGGCCCATGGCCCAGGACAACAAGAGCCTCGGCCGATTCGATCTGGTGGGCATTCCCGCCGCGCCGCGCGGCGTGCCGCAGATCGAGGTGACCTTCGACATCGACGCCAACGGCCTGGTCAACGTCTCGGCCAAGGACCTGGGCACCGGCAAGGAGCAGTCCATTTCCATCCAGCCCTCCAGCGGCCTGTCCGAGGAGGAGATCCAGCAGATGGTCAAGGACGCCGAGTCCCACGCCCAGGAGGACGAGAAGAAGAAGGAGCTCATCGAGGCCCGCAACCAGGCGGACTCCATTATCTACAGCACGGAAAAATCCATGAACGATCTGGGCGACAAGCTGGACGAATCCACGAAGCAGGATCTGCAGACCAAGATCCAGGAGCTCAAGAACGTCATGGAGGGCGAGGACGCCGAGGCCATCAAGAACGCCACCAACGAGCTGTCCCAGGCTTCGCACAAGCTGGCTGAACAGCTCTATCAGCAGCAGAGCCAGGGCGCCGAGGCCGGCGAAGCCGGCGCGGCCGGCGGCGAGGCCGGTGGCGGCCAGAGCCAGGGCTCCGGCAGCGACGACGAGGACGTGGTCGACGCGGACTACACCGAGCAGAAGTAAACCATGCCGGGGACGGCGGACATCCGCCGCCGTCCTTTTTTTTCGGAAGGGCCGACTTGACAGAGCCACTTCCCCCTTTCTATATCTAGGTCCGGTTCCAAAGCTTGTGGAACCGGACTTTTTTTGAGCGCAATCCTTGCCGCGGGAATCCCACATGAAGACATATCACTCCGGGAGTACATGCTTCTGGGCCATCCTGGTCCTCGTAGCCGGCGTTCTGCTGGCCTCCTGTCAGCCCCCCGGGCGGGTCGCCCCGCCGGAAAGGCCGAAAAAGCCGAGCCCTATGGAGCGCGCCGAGAGCGCACTGCAGCAAGAGGACTTTGAACAGGCAAGCAAGCTGTATCTCAAAGCCCTGGAGCAAGAGGATCTGAGCCGCCAGCTCGAGATCCGTGCCTGGCAGGGAGTTGCCCGCAGCGCGCTGCAGAGCGGTCGTCCGGACCTGGTCCGCAGGAGCCTCAAGCGCTGGCGGATACTGGCCCCGGACACGCCGGACACCTGGTCCTGGCAGAAGATACGGTCCGGCCTGATCCGCCGGCAGGAGGGTCCGGAGGCCTATGCGTCCCATCTCAGGGATCTGTTGGATTCGGAAAGGCCTTGGTCCCTGGTTATGCGGGCCGGAAGCGCTTTGACCGATCTGTATTCGGAACGCGGACAACCGCAGAGGATCTCCAAAGTCCTGAAGCGCCTGGACGAGGTGGCCAAAGGGAAGGATCAACGCGGGAAAGTCCTGGACTTTGCGCAGGACGTGATCTCGGACATGCCCGGCAAAAGGCGACAGGAGCTTTTCGAGGCGGCCCCGGAGGCGGAAAGGGATCGCTTCCCCGTGGTGCTCGTTCGCTGGGAACGGGCCCTGGAGCGGTTTCGGCGGGATGAGGCCGACTGGAAGGCCACCTGGGACGATCTGGCCGCGGTTCTGGAAAAGACGGGATCATTTGTCCGATCCCGGCTCGGCGGGAAATTGCGCAAGCTGGAGGAGAAACACGGCAGACCCGCCACGGGAGTCGTGCTCCTGTTGCCCTTGAGCGGCGGATACGATGATATCGCGTGGAAGATCGGCCGCGGAGCGGACGCGGCCCAATGGCGCATGAGCAGGAAGGGCCGTCCTCTTCGGCTCAAGGCCATCAATACCCAGGAGGACGGCTGGCTGGAGCGCCTCTCCAGGCTCTCGGCCACCTACTCCATTGTGGGCGGTCCGGTTCGCGAATCGAGCTGGAAAAAGCTCCATGAGGCGGGATTGCACGAGGATTTCTCGGTCTTTACCTTCCGCTCCGAATTGGGCCGCGGGACAGAGGGCGAGGACGCCTACCGCTTCTTCCCCGGCCGCGACGACCAAGTCCGGGCCCTGTTGGAGGTTTCCCGGGAAGAGCTCGATCTCTCCAGCTTCGGCGTGCTGTATCCCAAAAGCTCCTTTGGGCGTTCCATGGCGCGCTCCTTCTGGAACGCCACGGTGCAGGAGGATTTTCAGCTCAACGGGCTTGGCTTCTACAATCCCCGGCGGATCTCCAGCTACGAGAAAAAGGTTTCGGACTATCTCCACGTCCCCGAGGACTACGGGGAAGAGGACGACAAGCAGCAGGCCAATGCGACAAACGCGACGCAGAACGCCACCCGTATTCCTGAGCCGGACTTCGAGGCGGTGTTCCTGCCGGACAGCTTTTCTCGCGCACGCATCCTCATTCCGGAGTTCTTTTTCTTCAACCAGCCGGACATGGTCTTTCTGGGGCCCGCCCTGTGGGAGCAGGAGATCAAGAGCATTTCCGGGCTGGATACGCGCTACTTCAATCTGACCCTGATGGCCAGCCCTTGGTGGCCGGACAATCCAACGCGGCAGCTCAGGCTCCTGCGCCATATCCTGGAACAGGGAGTTCAGGAGGGCCCCGATTTCTGGGTCGGCCTGGGATACGACTTCGTCCGTTTTGCGGCACAGCTCGGACCCAAGGCGGGGGATTCCTCGAAAGGGGATCTGTCGCGCGAGCTGGCAGGAATGTCCGGATTCGAGTGGACCCTGGCCCCGATTTCCTGGAACGAGCAGGGCAAGGCCAGGCAGGACCTTTTTATCCTGCGCCCGACCCCGCACGGCGTGGCGCGGGTGCAGCCCGAGAAGCTCAGTTCCCGCCTGGAAAAGGCCCGCGAAATGAAGCGCAAGTGGCGCGAGCGCATCGAGGGCAATGCCACGAAGGAGGTCAACGCGACAGGTCGGGATCTCAATGCGACATTCGAGGAATTGAACGCGACAAGCCCTTCCGGAGAGTCCGATCCGAACTGGGAGGGCAGTCGGAATGAGTCCCGATAACTCCCCATTCTGCGCAGACGCGGGCCAGGGAAGCCTTCGCCTCGCGGACAATTCCTCAAGAATTCAACGCTTTGGACACATTTTCATACAACCCTCATTCCCGGGCCGACCCGGGCACAACCAAGTATGAAAATGTCGCGGGGAGCCCTGTTGAATCCTGCCTCCGGCAGGGCAGCACGCTGCATTCAACAGGGCAAGTCGGGG
>CAYNCR010000143.1:0-7276 GCA_964395575.1 uncultured Desulfohalobiaceae bacterium | reverse complement strand
GGTCATGAACGCCCTGCAGGAGGCGGGCGTGGCCGCGGACGTGGAAAAGGTGACCGACAGCATGGAGATCGCCAAGTACGGGGTGTTCGGCACCCCGGCCGTGGTCGTGGACGGCGAGGTCAAGACGGTGGGCAAGGTACCCAGCAAGCAGGAAATCCAGGAGTGGGTGGAGCAGGGCTAAGCCGGGATCTGCTCCGGGGGGCAGCGCCTCCCGGAGCAGGCTCTTTGATCCTTTCCGCCTCGGAGGCGAGAAGCTCCCGGGGAATGCAGTTCAAAAACAGCTGTACCTATTCGCCATCCGCGTAAATCTGCGGTTTTCTTTTATTCGGTGCTGGCGACTTCGTCGCACACGGGCGGCCTTCGGCCGCTTAAAAAAAGGAGAGGAAATATGACGGACCAGTGCTGCACGACAGACAGTCAGGTCATGATCCTTGCCTGTTCTGGGGGCTCGAATGTGGGACAGATCGCCAATCGAGCCGCAGTGGAGCTGACCAGGGAAGGCCGGGGAAAGATGTTCTGTCTGGCCGGAATCGGCGGGGGATTATCCGGATTCGTGCAATCCGCCAAGGACGTATCCCAAATGGTGCTCATCGACGGCTGCGAGGTCGCTTGCGGCAAGAAGGCTCTGGAGCGGGAGGGCGTGCCGGTTGGGAACCATCTGGTCCTCACCGAGCTGGGCCTAGCCAAGAACAAGGACTTTGCCCTGCCTGCAGAGGATATCGCCAGGGCCAAGCAGGAGGTCTGCCGGATGTGCGGAGTGGAAACAGACGCCACTCCCGCGGAAGAGTCCCGGGACCTCTGTTGCGGCTGAAATCCCTATCTGTGCCGACAGTAACAAAACAAGGAGGCCCCACCACAATGCCCGGCTTGAAGAAAACGCTCTGCACAGCCTTCGTCCTCGCGACTCTCTTGATCCTGGGCGGCTTTTCCCCAGCCGCCGGCCAATCGGACGCTTGCTCGGTAACAGAGGAGACCGGCTGCGACACGCACTACACCGCGTACTATTTCCACACCAGCAAGCGCTGCGCGTCCTGCTACAGACTGGAAAACTGGTCCGAATCCGCCATCAAGTCGCATTTCCAGGAGGAGCTGGAAACCGGAGAGCTCCAATGGAAAACCGTGAATGTGGAAAAGGAGGAGAACAGGCATTTCGTCCAGGACTTCAAGCTCTACACCAAGTCACTGGTCATCACGGAACAAGGTGACGGAGAAACAGAACGCTGGAAGAACCTGGAAAAAGTGTGGCAGCTCCTGCGGGACAAAAAGGCCTACGTGGAGTATCTAACCGGTGAAATCAAGGCCTTTATGGAGAAGAGCTGATGGACTTGACCGCGCTTCCCATGATTTCCGCCCTCTGGTTCGGGATTTTGACCTCCATCTCCCCCTGTCCCCTGGCCACGAACGTTGCCGCGACCACCTTCATCGGCAAGCAGATCGAGACCAGGTATGGCACGCTCGTGGCGGGCATGGCCTACACCGGGGGCAGGGCCCTGGCCTATATCGCCATCTGCTTCCTTATTGTGTTCGGGCTTTCCTCGGTCCCAGCGGTCTCCATGTTCCTGCAGCAGTACATGAACAAGCTCCTCGGGCCCGTCCTGGTCCTCGCGGGGCTCTTGATATGGGGGGTCATCCCTCTGCGGCTGCCCTCGATGAACGGGATGAACTCCCGATTCGTCCATCGTCTGAGCCAAGAGGGGGCTCTCGGGGGAATCTTCCTCGGATTCCTCTTTGCCCTTTCCTTCTGCCCCATATCCGCAGCCCTGTTTTTCGGCAGCGTCGTCCCCCTGTCCCTCAAGATGGGGTCCGGCATATGGCTGCCCCTTTGGTACGGCATCGGCACCGCCCTGCCGGTGCTCGGATTCGCCATGCTGCTGGGCTACGGCTCCAGGATGGCCTCCGGCTTCCTCAAAGGCCTGACCTTCATGGAGTACTATCTCCGCAGGCTGACTGCTGCCGTCTTTATCGGCGTCGGCATCTATTTCATCATCACCTATCTCTTCGGAATGGACATCTTCGGCGTAAGCAGCGGGTTGTAGAAGGTCCGTGATATAACCTTCATTCCCGGACCGACCCGGGCACAACCAAGCATGAAAATGCCGCGAGGCAATTGCGGGTGGACGCTGAAGCGCGGGGGTCATCCCGGGTTTCACCTGAGGGGATACTGAGCCCAGTATCGACATTCCCGCATCATGTCCTTGGAGGCAAGTTTTTCATGGTGCGTATTCTGTCCGGAGCTGCCGCAAAGTTGCCTCAAAGGGTACCGACAAGGCCATGGTGTATTATGAACCCCGCGCTTTAGCGTCCACCCGCTGTTGCCTCGCGGATAATCCCCCTATAAATCAGCTCGTTAGCGCATTTTCATACAAACCGCTGCTGGGAGCTCTAAAGCGGATCAACCACCTTGAGACCGGGCAGCTTTTGGAAGGAATAGTCGTGGGTCCAGATCTCCCTTGCCCCGTTATCCCTGGCGGTAAGGCCTATCTGGAGATCAAAGATCCTGGGACCGAAAACCTCCAGGCTCGCTGCCATCTGCATGAGCCTGTCGGCGAGTCCAATCCCCGGGGTAAAAGTCAGCCCCTGCCCGTCCTCCAGCAGATTGGCCAAAAACCTGTGGGCCTCATCCGGAGTGCTCGGCCGGTCCCCCATCCTGGAGTGGGTTACGATGCTCCAGAACTCAGCGATGCACTGCAGAGGAATCCCCCATCCTGGAGTCTGCGAAACGGCTTTCTCCAACGCCCTGATAGCTGATTCGTGCTCGGGATATCCGCTTCGGTGAGCATAGACCAACAGATTGGTATCAATGGCTATCATGGATTGCGGCTCAACCAGTCATTCATTGCTTCCCTGTTCGTCAGGTCCAAATCGTCCGGTGGCTCGCCGGGCACGGTAACCCATCGGATCCCGCCCTGCCTCTCATTTCGCGGCTTTCGCTTGCCCTGAAGCTCATGCCGCAGGCTGTCCTCAATAACCTGCTTGAGGGTGCACCTGTTTTCAGCCGCGTACTTCTTGGCCTGGACCAGGAGCTCGGCCGAGATGTCGATTGTGGTTTTCATATTATTAACCATAAAACCATATTTATGGCTTGTCAATCACGATCCCCCAGAAATCCGGGCTCGATTTACCCTCCGGATTGACAAGCAAAAGGCGGTATTCTATTTTCAATTCCATTATTTGCTCAATTGGCTAACTGTCTAATCATTTGGAACAAAAGGGAATGGACCAAGCGCTCAAGCAGGCCAAGGCCCTCTCGGACAGCAATCGGCTTCGGGCGGTAGCGGCCCTCATGGAACACGGGGAGCTCTGCGTGTGCCAGATCACCGAGCTGCTCCAGCTGGCCACGGCGACGGTCTCCAGGCACATGAGCGTGCTCCAGAAGGCCGATCTGGTGCAGAGCCGCAAGAAGGGCCGCTGGGTCTACTACCGCCTGACCGATGCATTCCCTGACCTGCTCCACCAATGGTTAACCCGGGAGTTGGCGGAGTCGGCCCAAATCGCACAAGACCGGAAGGACATGGCGACCATCCTCTCCCATGATCCGGAAGAGCTGTGCCGGATGCAGAAACAGCGCTCGCAGTGCGAGACACAGCAATAGACCCTATTGAAGCCAGGAGGTGAAAGCAAATGTCCCAGGCCCAGAAGATGCCCTTTATCGAGCGCTTCCTGACCCTGTGGATCTTTCTGGCCATGGCCGTCGGGGTGTCCATAGGCTATATCTACCCCGCCATCACTGAGGCCATGGAACACGTGACCGTGGGCACCACCAACATGCCCATCGCCATCGGCCTGATCCTGATGATGTATCCTCCTCTGGCCAAGGTGCGCTACGAGAAGCTGGGCGAGGTGTTCAAGGACTGGAAGATCCTCACCCTGACCCTGGTTCAGAACTGGGTCGTGGGGCCCGTGCTCATGTTCCTGGTGGCCATCACCTTTCTCTCCGGTCATCACGAATACATGATCGGCCTGATCATGATCGGCCTGGCCCGCTGCATCGCCATGGTCCTGGTCTGGAACGATCTGGCCAGGGGGGACGCGGAATACTGCGCCGGACTGGTGGCATTCAACTCCGTCTTCCAGGTCCTTTTCTTCTCCGTGTACGCCTGGTTCTTCATCACCATCCTGCCCGGGTGGTTCGGCCTGGAGGGCGCAGTGGTGGACGTGACCATCGGCCAGATCGCGAAAAGCGTTCTCATCTACCTGGGCATCCCGTTCCTCGCCGGAATCATCTCCCGCGTTATCGGCCTGAAGACCAAGGGGGACGAGTGGTATATGAACACGTTCATCCCCAAGGTGAGCCCCATCACCTTGATCGCCCTCCTCTTCACCATCGTGGTCATGTTCTCCCTCAAGGGCGAATACATCGTGCGCCTGCCCCTGGATGTAGTGCGCATCGCTATCCCCTTGTGCGTCTACTTCGTGGTCATGTTCCTGATCACCTTTTATATGTCCATGAAGTTCAAGGCCACGTACGAGCAGTCCACCACCCTGTCCTTCACCGCGGCCTCGAACAACTTCGAGCTGGCCATCGCCGTATCCATCGCCGTATTCGGGATCAACTCCGGAGTGGCCTTTGCCGCGGTGATCGGTCCCCTGATCGAGGTGCCGGTGCTCATATCTTTGGTCAACGTGGCCCTGTGGTTCAAGAACAAGTACTTCCCCTACGCGGTGGAGACGCCCACCGGGGTCTGCCATGTGACCTGCCGGCCTGAGTAATGGGAGGACGGGAATGAGCGAAGACCACAGCCTGATCCGAATAGGCGGGGTCAAGATCGGCATCACGGGCCTCAAGCAGGCCCTGAGCGAGGCGTACGAGCGCCACGGCACCGACTTTTCCGAAGAGGAGCTGGGCGCGGAGCTGGTGAGCGAGCTGAAGGGAAAGAACTACATTCCTCCCGAAGCGGAGGAGGAGCACGCCCGGGCTTTTGTCCGGGAATACAAGAAGTACGCCGGACTGCCCGTCCAGGAGGATCGGACGGGTCTGGAAATCACGGTCTACGGCCCGGGATGCACCCGCTGCGATCAGCTGGAGGAGCAGATCTACGAGGTGCTGGCGGAGCTGGGACTGGCAGCCGAGGTGGAGCACGTCCGCGAGGCCAAGGAGATCGCCAGGGCTGGCATCATGGGCACTCCCGGGCTGATGGTCAACGGAGAGGTCCTTGCCGTGGGAAAGGTTCCCAGTAAGGAACAGCTGAAAAGAATGCTGCAGGAGAGGGCATAAGGACAACAGCTCCTCGATAGCCGGGCCGGGTCAGGGGCGCTCGGCCCGGGAAGCCCTGATCCTACTTGCCTTCCTTCAAATGGTCTGTGTCGAAACCGGAATCCGAATCCTTCGGGGAATCCCCGCAACAGGGCTGCAAAGGCAGGGTTTCCCAGTTCCTGGACTCATTTTCCCGCACTTCCTGTGCAGGGGGTGTCCAGGCTCAGGTGGGCCCGGATGCGTTTTGCTCCTGTTCAGAATGTCCGTTCTCTCTATTTTGCCGCATCGACTCTGTCTCCTTGGATCTTTGCCTCACTGAGCATTCAATGGACACTCCTTCCCCTCTGTAGGAAACAGATGGCCTCTGTGCCAGCGAATCAGCTGAACTGACCGATCTGTCCGGGGCCGTAACTGACCTCGAAGACCGGGACTCACCGCTCCTGGAGCTTTTTGTCCACCTTCCTGGCCAGATGATCCCGGATGAACTCCACCGCCCGGTCCCGGTCCTCGTCCAGGGCGATGGACAGGACCTGCTGCACCTCGTCCGCGGTGAGCTCCATCTGCACGTCCTTCAAACGGCGCATGGCTTCCCTCTCCTGTTCAGGTCTGACAGGGTCCTGACGGCTCTTCATGCCCCCGGTTCCCTTCTGCTTGCTCAGTCGAAATGGAACTGGGCCAGGTAGGACTCCAGCTTCTCCCTGCTCTCAGGGTCCAGTTCAGGACACTCCTCGGCTCCGCGCCCGCCTTCCGCGGCCTGGACGGCGAAGACCATGCAGGTGGCCAGGCCGCATTCTCTGCAGTTGGTTCTGGGCAAGAGCTTCAGGATCTCGAATACCTGCGGCTTTCCCGCGCTCTCCTCGCTGGGGGTGATCCGGTCCCTCTCCTGCCAGACCCGGTTGATCTCCCGCTGCAGCCACTGCAGGATCCTGTCGGCTTCCTCCTCGTCCTGCAGCGCGTTCACCGCGATCTCACCGCCGCCCACCTTGATGATCTTGCCGTGCGCATGGAACATCACCTGCGGAGGGTCCCGAAAATACTGAGTGCCGCCCAGCTCCGCGTTCAGATAGGGTAAAACCGACGAGATGTCCTGATTCAGCCGGGCGATGCAGTGCACCGACTCGAAGCTGGGATTGCACTCTGGCCGAAAGATGCTTTTGCTGTAGGACTCAAGAAGCATGGGACTTGCCTCCGTTTCTTGTTCGTGAGCAGACAGGGGGCTCGGGCAAAGAGCACTCCTCCTTTTGAGCGGAATCGGGTTAGGCGATGGGTCAGACTATATATTCCTTTTGCTGAATATCTGTCCCTTCCTGCCGGCCCTGACGCCCCATCCTGCGACAGATCTCCTCTCGCGACATTTGCGGAAGTTGCCGGACCAGCTCCGCCACTTCCGGATCCTCTTCCAGCCAGTGACGCAGGTTGCCCAGCATGGTGGCCGCATAGGGGCTTCCCGAGCCGTCCGCCAGGTCATAAATGACCCACAGGCCGTTCTTTTTGTACTTCACCAGCCCCGCTTCTTCCAGGACCTTCAAGTGCTTGCTTGCCGTGGGCTGGGCGATGCCGAGGGCTTCCTGGATCTCACAGACGCACATCTGCCTGCGCTGGAGCATCTTGACCATCTTGATCCGGCTGGGATCGGACAGGGCCTTCATCACTTTTCTGAATGTCTCCATGCTCTTCTCCGGCTTTGCGGGGACGAATTTCGGGCTTGCGTTTTATATCGCTAAATTGGAATATAGCGATCAATAGGTTTTCCGTCAATACGGTTGCTCCCAGTGGAAACGGATGTTGACGAGAAACCGGTCCAGCTCCTCGTATCCTTTCACTGACCGGAATGAAAGCGCGGAAATTGACAGGTATTGTCAAGAAGTCATAATGGCAAAAACCATTTCGAATCGCCAAAGGGCAATGGAGCCATTCAGGGATAGGAGGGATGCGGAAGGGGCCAAATCTTCCAGGGGCTGACCTCATCCACTTGAAGCAGGGAGACCCGAAAGGGCTGGGTAACTATTCACCACCCTATTAATCACTGTAAGCCGACACGGGGTATTTTGAATCATTTCAGCGGTCCGGCACTCACTTTTC
>CAYNCR010000142.1:0-7283 GCA_964395575.1 uncultured Desulfohalobiaceae bacterium | reverse complement strand
CATGGGGCGCAAGGGGCCGCAGGTTCAAATCCTGCCATCCCGACTTCCAAATGACTGGGGTTTTCGGGTAGCCGAAAACCTCCTTTTTTTTATCCATCCTCAGTCCTTGCCTTCCACCTTTTGCCAATGCAGGTTCATTCTTACCCACTGAATGGTTGCGGCTAGAGATTCCAGTAGGGAAAGCCCCGGGGAGCCCAGTCGCTTCCGGGATAGTCCTGCCGCAGGGTCCGGTAGACCTTCTGAAGGTGGGACTTGTCGTGTTCCTTCTTGAACCGGGAGACCCCGCGGAGGAAGACCGCCTCGGGCGCGCTGGCGCTGGCCGGGGTTTCCTGGAGGAGCTGGTCCAGCATCTCCGCCGCCTCGTCGAGACGGTCCGCGTGGAAGGCGGCCTTGGCCCGTCCCAGATGGAGGAAGGGCACCAGCTCGTCCGGTGGCAGAAAGCCCATGATCTGGTGATGGGTGGTTTCCTCGGGGTCAAGCACGAAGAGCCGCGGAGTCCATTTGACCAGATAGCGCCCTGCAAGGGGCTCCTCCTCGTGGCCGATGCGCACCGCAACCACATTGGCGTTCACATACTTGCTTACCTTGGCGTTTGGATACGTCACCGCATCCATCTGCTGGCATCCGATTCAGCCGGGATTGAAGAAATCCAGCAGCACGAGCTTGTCCTCCCTCTCCGCCCGGGAGAGAGCGCTCTCCATAACCGTTTCCCACTTGATGCTTTCCGCCATGGAATTTCCTCCTTGTTGAGCGATTAGACAGGCGGGGCTTTTGTGCCCCGTAACCGAGACTGGCCATTCGTAACCGATACAGTCTATCATGCCTGAGAGGCTGTTGAAAAAGGCCCAGCTGTAAATTCCACTCCTGTGGAGGATCGACCCCGCCCGATAAGAGCAGACCGCTCAAGATCTCTCGAACAATCTATCGCCTTATCCTGTGCTCGCCGCACTTCCGGTGTTCAGGAATTTTCCCTCGCCAGCAGAACATTGCGCAGACGGGATGCCTACTGAAATGGATCGATCCATGCTGCGGCCGGGGATGACTTGCTTTGCCCCAGTGCGGATGGAAGAAATGACAAAAGAATGTGGCGGAAAGATAGTTTTCGTGGGTTATCAGCGCGGAGGCGGGATCAAGAGAAGGTTATGTGTCGAGGGCTGACGTTAAAATAAACGAGGCTTGATCTCTATGTGATTGTATGATTTCTTCATAATCACAATTCATTGTGTCGACCGGATAGTCAATCTATCTAAAGAACGGTCTTTGGGATTCCGGTTAAGTCCTCTGCTTATGGATGTTATCCTGTGTCTCATACCTGAAGTAAGTTAAAAAAATATGAGCTTGAGGACTATGGCACGTAGTCTAGAAACCAAAGATAAACATTGAAATTTGATTGCTTCAGACAGAAAAGTAAAACCCTATTTAATACAGGTCATAATCTTTATGCCATACTTGAAAATAGGAGATTCAGTAGTTGTAAATCAAAATGTTCATGATCCAGATGCGAACATTTGTATAGGTGGATGGCAAGGTCGCATATCAGAAATTGACACACAAGAAAATCTTATCTGTATTGAATGGGATAGTTATACTCTTAGACGAATGCCAAGTGAAGTCATTGAGCAAAGTGAATACAATGGTTTAGATTGGCGAAGAATGTTTCTTCAGACAGATGAAATTAAAAAAACTCAACCCAGAGACACAGAAGAAGACGTAAAGTCAACTCTTGCCTTTTTAAATAAGGAGTATAGGTGGTTTGGCTTTGGAGAGGAAGGAAAAAGGATAGTTGCAGTGCTTAATAAAGTAAAGTGTGAGAATGAAAATGATGCATACCATGCATGGGAAGAATATTTAAAAGAAGTATTAGATTTTCCATTTAAGGCAGAGATTGCTGAACCACAAGAAAAAGGACCTTTTCAAAGTGGAGACCAAGTAAAAGTTTCAGGGATTGAAATGCATGATGAATTATATGGTATAATAATGACAGTACGTTTAGAACGGCGTAAATATGCTTTTCCTCTATGTGAATTAGATGTTATAGATAAAATATCAACAAACTATCAACCAGTAGAAGATTATAAAATCTGGTTTGCTAATCATTGAAGTTGTTTACATTGTTTGTTTAATAAATTTTCTTGTTTGCACTAACTTGTGAATGCTAGAGCTTATAAGCTTCAACAAATTAATGTATTTTGACTATTAATGTTTTTGGCATGTAGGTTATTCACCAATAAATCATAGCATACAGTTGCTGTTATGTTTGTAAGTAATCACCTGTGCTCTTTCGAGAGTGACAAGTCCTTCACTGATCATTTTATCAAGCTCTGGGAGGAATTCGTTTATCCTGTCCTCTTTGTCTACGATCTCAATTATTAAAGGTAAATCTTCTGAAAGTCGCAGTATCTGGGTTGTGTGTATTCGGCTATTTGCTCCAAATCCCAAAATACCGCGCAGTACTGTTGCACCTGCTAAGCCTTTTCTCCTCGCTTCCTCTACGATGGCTTTGTAAAGCGGTCGGCCCTTGAATTTGTCCGTTTCCCCTATAAAAATTCTTAAAAGTAATGATTCAGAAGGCAATTTCATTTCCTTCTCCTTTCTTTTAAATCCAGCGTATCAAGCTCACGCCCAATATAAGAGCAATAAAACCGGCCCCGTTCTGCACCAGGAAATTTGCGGCGGCCGTCATCCACTCAGCAGTCCGCATTAATTGCTGGGATTCAAGCAGGTATGATGAAAAAGTTGTAAAAGCGCCCATGAAGCCCATAAGAACCACAATCCTTGCCTGGGCTGCCGTAGGCCATTTGTTTTCAAAAAAAGCCCACGCAGCACCTGCAAGAAAACAGCCGGTTACGTTGACAACAATGGTCCCCCATGGAAACCCCGCACCTGAAAATCTGTGTACAAGGCCAGTTAATCCGTAGCGGCATAGTGTTCCGGCAGCTCCGGCCATAGCAATCAATATAATCCTAGTCAGCATTTCCTTACCCTATATATAAACATTACTTTCTCCGTTGGACCTCCTTCGCGAGGTATTGGTATAACTTCATCACATATAAAACTCAATACTTGCTAGCCAGTGGATGGCAGGATCTATCATAACCTTTTCACAGCAAAAGTATCTCAATTTATCATAGCCCTATAGCCTCTTGGGCCATGTAGCAAATCTTTCTTGTTTGGATATTTTTATAGGAGCACAATACGGCTATCAATCCTCTCGAAGAATCATTATTAATCCCTGAACCATACCTGTAGGAAGCTACAAAATATTGAGCGGTAGATTCGGCCTTTTGGCTGAGTCCTACTTTTGATTCACATCGAATGGTTGATTCACTTAGCCCCAGAAACATCCGTAATGATCTTCCTCAACTACCTGCAGGAACGTTTCCAAATCCGGCGCTTCTGGATACGGCTCATAGAGGTGCCATCTCATATTAGCGCGCTGCCAGTATATTTTCCATTTACCTGATTTCTTGACATATGTGGCTTTTGCTATAGGCTCCCGCACCGTCTGAGATTGATCTTTCCAGAAAACTCGAAGCAGAAAAATCTCCACTGACTGGTTTCTTATTTCGTAACTGAGATCCACCTGATGCTTGGCATGCTCGGGAGGTCGATTTCTTTGCCAGAATTTTTGCAGGATCCAGTCCACTTGTTTCTTTTCCGAGTCCGTAAACGCCATGGGAATCTTCATCACAAGATTTAAGTCAAATAATATATAAGCAATTAGGATTTACTAAGGAGAATATTATGGCTAAATGCGTCGTATGTAATTCCAAAAAGGGCAAACGTTACTGCAAGGCTGAAAATGCATATATTTGTAGTTTGTGTTGTGGGCAAACTCGCTCGTTTGAAAAATGTTCAGGTTGCTCTTTTTATGAAGGCTCATCAATTTATAGAAATTATAAAAAAGTTCCCTATTTCAATACTCAACAAATGTCTGATTCCATAGAGCTTCAAGAAATATCCAATGTAGTCGAATCAATATTGTGTAGTTTTGACATGGAATCTAATGATGAGTTTACTGATAAAATAGCTTTAAATCTTTTAGAATTAGCTTTTGATAAATATCATTTCCAGGATTCGGTGAAGTCATTAAATAAGTCGCCATTAAAAGCTCAATTAGAACAATTCATTGAATTGATTGAAAATGACCTTCCTGAAATATCAAAGGAAGAAATTTTAAAAGTTATGGCTTCCATCTATAGATCTATCCAAAGAAGAACAAACGGTAACAGGGAATATTTAGATTTTGTTCAGCAATATGTAGGAACTAGAGTTGGAACAAGAGCAAGAGCCTTATCTCATAACAGTCTTTATAGCAACAAGTAATCTGCAATTCCTTGACTTTCAAGCATTGGTCCCTTGGATAATATAACTTATTTTCTCAGAACTCAATTACTCGAAATAGCCATAGATTTGCCATGAGCTTCTCTGTCTTGGTTCATCGTGAAAAGGCGACTGGCTGAACAGCTAGGTGGAGAGTTATTGGCATGTTATATCATGTCATCAAAGGCATCGCTGTGCACGTAGGCTATTTCAAAAATTCGGGGGACGTCGGACTTCGTGGCTTTCCCGGCGATATAGGGCTAGCCCCTCTCACGCCGATGACGGGGCTCAAATCCCCCTAGGGACGCCATTTCGAAGGCCCCGGCGAATTGTTGGCCGGGGCTTTTTTACGTGTGCGCCCCGCAGGGCGCCCAACAGAAATAGCCCGGTTGCCGCGGCAACCGGACTTGAGGCCGGGCAGGCTGTCGAATGCCTGATCAACGAACCAATCACCAATCGAGACGGAATGGATCTTTACCGTCGTCCGAACCGTCGAGTGCGTATCCTTATCGATTCATCGTTCACGGCCTACGGTCTGCTCGATTACGTCCGCGCCCGGAATCTTCCCCCGATCCGGGCCTATTCCCCAAGGCTTTTTTCATGATGGAGAAGAGATCCGTATTGTCCAAAGGCCCGCCCAGCAGCCGACTGCCCCTGGCTCCAGATCACGGTGTCCACGGCGGTGTGGCCGCCCGAGGTCCAGCCGTCCCCGACGAGGTCCCCTTGTTCGCTCAGGCTCCCCTGAGGCCAGTTGATACTAACCCCGCCTGTGTCGTGATCGCCCACCACGATAACGAGGGTCTGTCGCTTGCGGGCTTGACTCTTGTCCAGCCAGTCATGCACGACCTCAACGGCTTTGTCGAAGGCGAGCATCTCGGCCATCTGGTAGTCGAGGGATTTGCCGTGGCCGGCCCAGTCGATCCGGGATTCTTACCATGAGAAAGAAACCGTCCTGCTCGAGCTCCAGGGGGTCCAGGGCTGTTTCAGTCATCTCGGCCAAAGTGGGCTCGTCTTCGGGATAATCGTCATACCGTTTACCTTTAGCATCCGTGAGGCCGTACTCGTTCAGGCGGAACATTTCAGGGGTCTTGCCCTCATAGTATCCCGTGAACATGCCGAGAATTTTCCGGTTGCCCGAGTGCGCAGCTGTCATCATCTCCTTGGTTGTATCCACCACATAATAACCGTTCTTTTCGGCTAGCTCAGCCATCGCCTCGTTGCTCAGCAGCTGGTTGTAGGCCTTCGTAAACTGCTGGCAGTTATACTCATCACTGGACTTGTAGACCCCGCCGCCTCAAACCACGTCAACCTTGGTCTCCTCGATGTACTGCCGGGCGATCTCGGCTCCGCAGTAGCGGACCGGTGAGTGGGATCCGAACGCGGCGAACGTGGCATGAGAAATCTCGGAGGTAGCCACAAGCCCGGTCGCCTTGTCCATGTCCTCGGCGATCTCTAAAATGGTCTCGGGGATCTCGCCCTTGCAGTTCATGAGGTTATCAGTGTGGCAGCTAACCTCCCAATTCTTGATTTTTTCCCCGCAAGCCCAGGCAGAGCCGGCAGCTAGAGGACTGATGCGGAGGTTTGGACGCAGTATGGATGGCTTTCATGGAGAATAGCTTTAGTATAGCTTAACTTCCTCGGGTGATTGGGCTCCTGGCGATTTTGGCACATAGTCAGCAGGCGACTGAACGGATTTAGAGCAGAAATAGCTTCTTCAAGAGTAACTATTCACCATCTTCCGAAGCCGACATGTTCGCGGGGCCTTTTTGAATCTTGAACCTCCGACTCTGGATTTTCTAACGTCCGGCACTCACTTTCTTCACGCTTGCCCAAATTCTTTATGCTTCTGGGAAAGTGAGTGCCGGACGAAGAAAATCGAACAGAGTCTACGCTGGATAGATTCAAAAAGGCCCCGCGAACATTTACGCTGAATCCAGGGAGGTGCTGAATAGTTACCCTCGAATTTTTATACTGCTTTATGCTTTCGTCTGTATGTACATTCGAGAACGGGGCTATTCTTTTCCCACAGGACAGGCGAATTCGCACCTCCGGCACCAGTTGGTTACTAGGATCGGAGAGCCTTCGGAATCTATTTGGCCGCTTTCAATAGGGTGGTCACGATCCGAATTGAGGCGTTGGATACAGGTCGGACGGTCATATTGCCCTTGGGCAAACGCATTTTCAGGGCAGGCTTTTCGGCATGGGATGTCACAATCTTGGCAGGGGTGGAAATCCTCCAGCGGACGTCCGGACGGAAGGCTTCCTTCGATCAATACAGCGCGAAGCCGGACTCTGGGTCCCCATTTTTGGTCCAGCAGCAGGTTGTTTTTCCCCACTACGCCCAGCCCTGCGAACACGGCGGCATCTTTCAGATACACTCCTCCCTTTTCCACATGATAGGGTAATGGCTGTGCGCGAACCCCATGAGTCCTCAATAGCCAGGCTGTCAACTCCTCCGATACTTTGGTCATCCAGCGATTTCCCGCGGTATTGCCGCGATCAAACCAGTCCAGCCGCGGATCATCTTCTGGATGATGCATGACCAAAACCAGAAGAGAGCGGGCGTTTGCTAGCCAGGGAGTAGGATTTTCCGAGTGGCCGGTTTCCCAACTTCCTTCGGCTGCGGCCTTGTAGGAGGGGCCGTGCACCACTTCATCGTGCGGGCCCTCGAGGGTCGCGAGCTCATCCTCCACAACGACGGCTCGCAGATCCGGTCGTGGTGCTACATCGACGACATCGTCGACGGGCTCCTCATCGCCCTCGAGCAGCCCGAGGCGATCGGGCACGCCTTCAACATCGGAAACCCGCGGTCGACGGTGACCATCCACCATCTGGCGCGGGAGATCGTGCGGCTGTCCTCGTCGTCGAGCTCGCTCCGCAGCGTGGTCTGGGACTACCCCGACGTGGAGCTCAGGGTGCCGGACATCGACAAGGCGCGCCGCATTCTCGGCTACAGCCCT
>CAYNCR010000141.1:0-7338 GCA_964395575.1 uncultured Desulfohalobiaceae bacterium | reverse complement strand
GCGCCCCGAAAAGCCGCGGAGTGAGGATTCCGGGGATGAGGGATCCGAGCTGCCACCGGGATTCCAGTAATCCTTTCGAGAGGGTTCATTCTCGGGTGGGACAGCTATTCCCGGAGGAGGTTGACCCGGAGTCTTTCGATTCAGGCAGGAAAAACGAGGAGTTGGCCAGAGCCTCGTTGTAGACTTGGGCGACAAGGGCTGGGTTCAGCTCGAGACGCTCCATCAGATTCTCCACCCCTTCCCAGTCACCATGTTCGTACGCCACTACCAGCTCCAGCCACGGAAGGGATTCGGTCTCTCTGCCCAGGAGGGGATTCGTGATTTTGGAATCCAGGGACATGAGTGACAGAGCCTCCTCCATCCTTTTGTTTAAAATAACATGGAGCAGGGAGAACAAGCCGAGAAGGAACATGGAGTCATCTTCCAGAGGAGCGGAGTAATGACGGCTGAGCTCGCTCAGAAAATATCCCCTGGTTGCGGAGAGTTGGAGGAGCTCTCTATCCTTGCGGCTGGTGGCGATATCCGCCATGATCAGTATGCGGATCCACTGCCGCACCCTGCGTTCACCAAGTAGCCGTACTGCGTGGCTAATGGATTGAATCCGATGCAGGAGGCCGATTCCGGGGGAATTGATCGAGCTGAGCAACCGATAGCTGATGGCCACGTCTCGTTGAATGATCCGGCTGAAGGCCTGGGGGTCGAAATCCGTTTTTTCCATCTCCCGCATAAGCTCCAGCTTTGCCAGCTCATTGGACTCCAGTTTCTTCCCGGAAACCGTGACCGGTTTGCTGAAGAAAAAGCCCTGGAAAAGGTCGAACCCCATCCGCTTGGTCACCTCGAACATGGCATGGTTTTCCACCTTTTCCGCGAGAAGCAAGCCGCTATATCCCTCCAGCTGGGCCACAGCTTCTTTAACTTGTTTGTAGCCCATGTTCAGGACATCCACTTTCACAATGTCCACGAGGTTTAAGAAGCGCTCTGGAAGAGCTTCCCCTTTGTAATCGTCAATTGCCAGCAGGTAGAACTCCTTCAGCTCAAGGCACTTTTCGAGCAACTCGGAAGTAAGCGTTACGTCCTCCAATATCTCCATGACGTGACCGTTAGGGAGGGCGAAGGGGGCATCATCCAGAATCATTTTTTCCGAGAAATTGATCATGACTCTCGTGCTGGGAGCCATGCCGACCTTGGCGACGGTGAATCCGTCGGCAATCACGCGCGAGGTGGCCATCTCCGAACTCTCGAAGTGGGCATGTGAGATGCTCGAGCTTGTGCGGAAAAGCAGCTCGTAGCCCCATATGGACATGTCACTCCGAAAGACAGGCTGTCTGGCCACGAAAACAGGATCCTGGTCTTCAGTTGATAGGGACCTTTTTTGTGGCAAGGAGATTCTCCGGGGCCTGTTCGGTATTGGAAGCAAAACCTTTTTGACAGACGAGAAGGAGTGTAAGATTGGTTGCCCTGGGCTGTCTACCGAGATCAATATCTTTTTTTAAGAGGATAGGATAGTCGTTTTTCTGTTCGGAAAAAGCCAGTATTCATGGAGCCTAGACACGAACGGCATGAGCAGGAAAGAGCATCATTTCAGGTGTCAAGGATATGTTCTGCTTATGAGTCAATAAGAAGTGTGCGTGCAAATTTTTTTGAAAAGTGAAATTATCTGGGAGATGATGGTCTATGTTTACGCAACCCCTGTACATCGTATGGCAGGAAAAGAACATGTTAGGTATTCCTATCATCGATGAACAGCATCGAAGCATCGTATCCATGATCAACACGTTGTTTTATTTTTCCCAGAATGGGAAGGATGATGAGCTTATAGAATCGGTGCTGGATGCTCTCAAGCAGTATACCAGACTCCATTTCTCCACAGAGGAGGAGATGATCAGCACTTGCGACTATCCTGAAGCAGAGAACCACATCGCCTATCATCGAGAGTTCACAGCTCACGTGGACAAGATGCTGCGAGAGCAGGATGATGCGGAGAAGATGGGGCGGGTCATGACGTTCTTGAAGAGATGGTGGCTCCATCATATCAACAATGAGGACCGGAAATATGTGCCATACGTTCAGGATTGTTGAGAAAAGAACGTCCTGGGAAAAATGGCCTCGAAACGTGCTCTCGTTTTACTCGCAGGACCCCCAATCTTCCAATTGCAGCGTTGTCCCGCACCTATTTGAGTTGAGCAACGAGCGTCTGATTGAATTGGCTTCAGAAATAGGTGCGGGATGGTCCGGGAATGAGGGTTGATATGGACTTTTCCAACGGACTGACAAGGGTGGAGCAAAGTGCCAGGAAGAGATAATTTGGGGGCGATATTGGAAGGAGGTGAGGCCATCACGTTTTGGGGAGGTCCGCGAGAATGACTGTATCATTCGCAGCTGGACCGGGCTCAGGGCCGTGGAATTCGCCTGCTCGATTGTGGGATCGGGGATCGGAGCAACTCCTCAAGCCGAGGTCTGGCGCAGTAGCCCTTTCTTGTCGACAGAACGGCGGCTCCGATCCGTCCCGAGAGTCCAGTTGAGCTGCCGGCAGAGGCGTTCTGCGGTTCAAGTATCGTTTTCCAGAAACTGAGAGGACTGGTTCAATGCCTTGTTGGAGGCGCTGGCCACGAGAAAGCGGCTGATGTCGAGCTTTTCGACCAGCTCGTCCACCGTCTCCCACTCGCCCTGTTCATAGGCGATGGCCAGATCCAGCCAGTTTCGTGCCTCAGTGTTCTCTCCGAGGAGGGTGCCCTCCATAGCGGAGTCCAGGCAGAGATGGCTCAGGGCCTGGGCCATGTCCTGATTGAGGATGGTGTCCAGGAGAGAGAACAGCCCGAGCAGGAACATGGAATCCTGCTCGAAAGGTGGGTTGCATGCATTGGCGAGCTCCAGGAGAAAGAAGGCCCTTGTCGTGGAGAGCTGTACCAGCTCCCTGTTTTTGCTGTTGGAGGCGAAATCCGCCATGATCAGGACACGCAGCCACTGCCGCACCCTCCGCTCTCCGAGCAGCCGCACAGCGTGACTGATGGACTGGATGCGGTGGAGCAGGCCCATGCCCGGCGAGTTGATGGAGCTGAGCAGCCGGTAGCTGACAGCGACATCCCTCTGGATGATCTGGCTGAAGGTCTGGGGGTCGAAGTGGGACTTCTCCAATTCTCGCAAGAGCTCCAATTTGCTGATCTCGTTGGCGCTGAGCTTTTTTCCGGAAATCGTGGCCGGCTTGCTGAAGAAGAATCCCTGGAAAAGGTCGAATCCCAGATCCCTGGTGAGCTCGAACATGGCATGATCCTCCACCTTTTCCGCCAGGAGCAGCCCGCCGAAGCCCTTGAGCTCATCCACGAGGCGAGTCACCTCCTCCCGCTCCATGTGCAGCACATCGACCTTGACGATGTCCACAAGGCTGATCAGCGGATGGTGTGTCGCGTCACCTGTATAGTCGTCAGCCGCGAGGAGATAGTTCGTCTTGAGCTCGCGGCATTTGCGCAATATTTCCTCGGAAGGGGGAATATCTTCCAAGAGCTCGACAACATGGCCTGCGGGCATAGCAAAGGGTGCGTCCTCCTGGATCATTCTTTCCGAGAAATTGATCAGCACTTTTGTCCCCGGAGCCATGCCGGCCTGGGCAATGACGAAGCCGTCCGCGATCACCTGGGATGTGGCCGTCTCCGGGTCCTGAAAATGCGCGCCCGAGCTTGTTGCCTTCCCGCGGAACAGGAGCTCATAGCCCCAGATGTCCATGTCTTTTTGAAAGACAGGTTGTCTGGCCACACAAACGGGTTCCGGACCCTCATGGGAGGTCCGGGGGTCGGATGTTTCCGGCATAACAGCTCTTGTACCCTGTGAAAGGGTGGTTGGTATTGGCGTCTGTGTGCCAAGCGTTTTTGGAAAAGAAAGGAGTATATTTCTTTTTCCCTCAAGTGTCTAACTCGGATTTGCGCCGGGGCATGGCAAATCATCCCTCCGAGCGCCTGTTGGGGAGTATTCGAGTTTGAAGCAACGGCAAAGATGTCTCGACTCATGATCCCTTTCCGCGAAGTGGTGGCTCTAGCGTCTTTTGCAGGGGAAAGCAAAAGCATACCGCCCCGTTGCCTGTGTTTTCAGAATTGTGCTAGGTTGCGGCAAAATTCCCTTTAGTTCCAGCCAAGATGGTGCTTATTAGAATAGGAGGCCCCATGCGCCACCTTATCCTCGGCAGTGGCATTGCCGGGCTGCAGGCCGCACGGTGGATGCTCTCCCGTATCGAGGGCAAGCGCGGGGAACTGGGGCTGGACAGCAGGCACGTCTAGGATGGCTGTACCGCGCTCGATTCCTGGAATGACACGGAAAGAAGACATTTGTCCACGAAATGGCCTATTTCGTGCTCTGCCCCATGGGCAGGCTTTCCAGGGGCATCGCTTAGAGCACAAGAGGGAAGAGGGCGAAGCAGAAAATGCCCGCCAGGACCCCCACTCCCGGATTTTTCCATGCATGGGAGGTAGCAGCCACTGCAGCCAGTGACGCGGTGAGCCGGAGGACGGCGAAAGCTGGGGTGCTGTTACCGGGGAGGCTCACGGAGTGCAGGAACAGGGCGGCGATGACACAGATGCCCGCGATCTCGAAACCTCGGTTTAGCCTCGCGGCTCTGCCCGAGGAGGCGTGCAGGTTCCTTGCGCTCGCCCTGAGCGGAAGATAGCGCAGGAGATAGGTTCCCAGCGCGATGGCGCAGATGGCGATGAAGGATTCTATGGTCATGGATTTCTCCTCAGCAGGAGCCACGTTGTCGGACCGGTGATCGCGGCCGCAATAATGGAGAGGTTCTTGAGCTGGAGCCAGAGGAAGATTCCCGAGGCGAGGCAGGCCGTCAGCACGGGTACAAGGGACTCCCGGTCCATCATGACCACGAGCAGGGCCAGGAACAGGGCAGGGATGGAGAAGGAAAAGGTCGTCTCCAGAAAGGGAAGCGCGGCCAGGATGAGCTTTCCCCCCACCGAGCCCGCCCAGGTGAATCCCACCCAGGTCAGGTAGGCCGCGGACTCCAGGCCGAGGAGCCAAAAGAGCTGACGTGTGGCGGGGATATGTGCGATCCGGCTCATGGACAGGCTGAAGACCTCGTCGGTGAGTCCGAAAGCGGCGAGCGGCAGCATTTTCTGTCCTTCCGGGGCGAGCCTTGCGGACAGGGAGGGGCCGTACACGATGTGCCGGACATTGAGGGCGAGACAGATGAGCACGGTGACAGCGATCTGCGTTCCGCCCTCGAGCAGTCCGAGCAGAGCGAACTGGCTGGCTCCGGCAAAGACCGTGACCGAGGTGAAGGTGGCGCCCAGGCTGGAGAGTCCTGCCTCCTCCGCGGCCATCCCGAAGGCCAGGGCCACGGGGAGATAGCCCAGGACAATGGGATAGGCGGCGGCCACTCCCTGGAAGTAGGCGGAGATGGCCTTGTGCGCGCTGTTCTTGTGCTGGGAAACCATATCAGTCCTCACAGAGAAAGGGCCCGTGTGAACGGGCTCGATCCAGGATCAACCTTGTGTCCCGCCCGTATCCGAAGGCGCTTTCTCCTGGTCTCTCGGGGTTGCCGAGGGGTAGGTGATAGTGACCACGGCAGTCACAGGGGATTGACCGGATTGGTAAAAGTGCGGCCGATCCCCGCGAAAGACCATGTCCTCTCCGGATTGCAGGTGCCCGGAAAAGGCGGATTCGCCGACAAGCAGCAGGCCTCGGGCCAGGAGAACCCTCTCTTCGACCCCCGATGGATGCGGCTCCGCCTCTCGCAGGGTATTCGGCGCAAGCTGCATGAGATAGGTTTCCACAAGCTTCTCCACGCGGCCTTGTTCGATAAGTTGAACGGAAACCCCCTCAGTTCCGATCCGCTTCCGGGAGCCGTCCGCCTCCTGTCTGGTCAGCTCGCCGAAGGGCACTTCCAGGGCCTCAGCCAAGCGCCACACCGTATTGATCGTGGGGTTGCCCCGCCCGTCCTCCAGCGTGGAGACGATCCCCTTGGACAGGCCAGAGCGCTGGGCCAGGGCGGAGAGGCTCATTCCCAGTCCCTCTCGCAGCGACCTGATCCTTTCCCCGATTACAGTCTGAACCTGTTTAGGGCTGCCCATTATTCCTCCCTTCGCTTTGTCCGGACAGCGGTTTGTTCATTATATTGAACAAAGTAGGGAACGTCAACTGTCCGCCTCATTCATTGCTTGGGCAAAAAGTTCTTCTTCCTCATTGTGTCGCTGTATACACTTTGGTATAGGGAAAATAGGTCAAAGTCTCAGTGAAGGCTTTGTTCATCGCAAACCAAGGAGGGGGGTTATGCGCAAGGAAGTCATGAACTACGAAAACCTGATCCGGATTACCAAGGCGATCGCGCACTGTCGCGATCCGGAGGACGTGGCCCTGATGAGCGTGGAGGCGGTGAAAACGGGCCTGGGAGTGAAGGGGTGCGCCCTGCTTCTGATCGACCGCAGGTCCAAGGAGCTCAAGGTGGCCGCTTCCCACGGCTTGAGCGAGGAGTATCTGAACAAGGGCCCCATCAGCTCGCACAAATCCATGGCCGCTTCTCTGGAGGAAGGCCCGGTCGCGGTGCAGGACGTGACCGACGATCCCAGGATCCAGTATCCGGATGAGGCGCAGAAGGAGGGCATCGTCTCCATTCTTTCCGTTCCCATCCAGTTGCACCAGCAATCCCTGGGTGTTTTGCGGGTCTACACCTCCGAGCCCTGGGAGTTCACCCTGGAGGACATCAACTTCGTGCAGGCAATCGCCCAGATCATTGGCGTCACCGTGGAGATGAGCCGGATGTACAAGGGCCACAGGGATGCGATCTCCGTGCTCAAGGACTTCAAGGAGGTCTCCAACAGGCCGAAAACACGCAGGACTCCCTATGAGGGTGTGCCGGTAAGCGTCTCCAAGGAAGAGGTGGAGCGCAGTTCGAGCTGAGCGCGAGCGCACGCTGTCTGTCTATCCGCAATGTGTTTTCGCTCTCCCGGTCCAAGAGCTCTCTCCGAAAAGCTCCTGATCCCGTCTTCTTCCTTGTGAATGCGCCTGGCGCAGCTGTTGTCTTTGCTTCTCCTCCTCTCCGCTGCTCCCGATGAGATCCCTGTTGAGCGCCCTGTAACCCATAGCGCCACCAAGACGCCGAGAATGTGAAAAGAGGGCTCGCGTGCTTTGCGCATACACGTCCGCCTGCCTTTGGATGTTTATAGCATTCATTCCCGCTTTGAATCGTTGCCGCTGCTGGAACGAATGAGCCGGGGGTCGGGCTCCCCCGGCTTTTTTTTGGTATGAAAATGTGGCCAACATGTTGAATTATTGAGGAATTGTCCGCGAGCCGGGTTTCATAATACACCTTGGCTTTGTTGGTACCGCCTGAGGTGGAATTGATTC